>PAZE01000001.1 GCA_002716065.1 Crocinitomicaceae bacterium
GTACAGGGTCATTTTCAATTCCCAATGCTTTATTAACAGTTATTTGTACCATTAATTGAAGCTCTTCATCAAGATTAATAAACTCTTGTACAACAATTTTATCGTAAGCCTCAGATGCTATGTCAAGAATTTTAACGGTAATTACAATTTTTTTACCAAGGTTCTCAATTGAACCACTAATAATCTTGTCAACATTGGCGGCTTTTCCAACAGAAAGCATACACTTTTTACCAAAACAAGTGTTAGCATCTATTTCTGCTTGTTTAATAATCTCCATCATATCAAGCCGATCAAATACATTAAATTTTTCAGTCTTGGTTACTTCAATTCTAAATAAGCTCTCGCCCATGTCTGGGCTAGCTTTTATGCCTTGTGTGTAAACACTAACAATACCAGCTGTTTTTAATTGTTGAGAAATTCCTGAAAATACTGGAGTTACAAACAATACTATTAAGTAGATAATTTTTTTCATGATTTAAGTTTTAATTTTTCTCAAAGCTAGATTTGTTTTAGTGCCTAGGAAAGGTTAAATTTAAAAATAAAGGATATTTATATTTTAGTAATTAATTATTAAAATACTGATTATCAAATATTTAAATAATAAATAAAGGATACTTAAATGGATTTTATTAAAGAGTCAATACTTACTTTTTCTGAATACGACAGGCAAGAATTTATTCGATTTTTATCTCGAAAACGACCCTCAAGTGCTCGAAAAGATGTTGAGGTATTTAAAAAACTATATATTAATTATACAAGAGGTGTTGCTCTAGACCAAAAACTAAAAGGAGATCAAAATTACCACGCCATACGAAAAAGGATAAGCAAGGAAATTGAAGCCTATTTAATGCTTAAAAGCACCACCTTAAATGAGTTTGGTAAAGAGTCTAAATTGTTGATGATTCAGTATTTTATTCAGCTCAATAAATACAAAACAGCATGGGAGTTGTTGGAAAAAGAGGAAAAAAAAGCAGAGAAAAATGCCACTACTTTCATAAAAATGTTGATCCAACGAATGAAGCTTCAAATTCTTCCATTTTACTCAACCAATAAATTTAAGCAGACACAAGAAAAACTTTTGTCTCTGCAAAATGAATTGCTTGTTGAAGATCAGTTTCAACTCTACTACATTCAAGTACAAAAAGAATTAAACAGTCAACTTGTTCAAGGAGAAGTAAAGGGCTTAGGAAGTATTATGGACAACACTCTAAAGCAGTACAAGCTATTAGAGAGGGTGGATCTTTCACCTAAAGTACATTTAAAGATTATTGAAATTATACGAACAGAGTGTATAATTAAAAGAAGGTATTTTTCGCTTTTGGATTCTTTAATGGAGTATTACCAAAAAGTGGTTCACTTATTTGAAAATAAACCGGGCCTTGAGTTTGAGTGGGCAAGGTTAGAATATATTATGGCACATGCTTTTTTTAATGTTCGGAAGTTCCCTCAGGCGATGAAACATTTAACAAAAGTTAAAGACCTAATGCACAATAATGAGGCAATAAAATCAAGACTGTATGTTCGTTATATTTCAATTGAAAGCTCTATTGAAGTGTATTCAGGAAACATTTCAGCTGCGATTGATTCTCATGAAAAAATAATAAATACTCAAAGTAGTTTTTTCTCTGAGCAAGAACGCCTTAATCTGGAACTTAATTTAGTGGCCTACTATTGTACTGCAGGAAGTTTTGGTAAGGCAAATAAAATATTAATATACATGAATAAAGCTTCTTCCTATTATCAAAATAAAATGGGTAGGGAGTGGTTGTTGAGAAAAGAAATGATTCGTGTTATAGCACAAATAGAAATTGGAAATATTGAAAGCAGTATAACTATTCTTAAAACAATTAAAGCTCAACATAAAGATATGCTTGAATTGTTAGAGTACCGATTAGTAGTTTACTTTGTTGAGCTATTACTTGGTTATTTAAAAGACCCTTTTGCGGTTAAAGAAAGCATGTTGGATAAGGTTTTTATAGAACTTTCCTTGGATAAGAAAAGAATTTTTGAAGACCCCAAACTGTTGGCTTTCTATTCCTGGTTGAAATCTAAAATCACCAACAAAAAGCTCTACAGTGTGCTTTTACAGGAATACAATTCAATTAACTAAGTAATCTAAACTATAAATAGCTTTGCACTAGCAAATAGTAAAACCAAGCACAGCAGAAGCTTTAAGCCAGAAGATTTCGCTTTTTTGCTTCCAAAATAACTTCCAACAAAACCTCCAATTAATACCACAAGAATAAGGGTAGTGATATTTGGGCTCAAGCTTATGTTGTTTAAAAATTGACCAGAAATTCCAGCTGCAGAATTTACAAATATAAAAAGGGCAGACACCCCAGCGGCTTCTTTGATATTTCCCCAATTAAATAGTACAATTAATGGGCTTAGTATTATGCCTCCACCAATCCCAATAAGCCCCGAAAAGAACCCAATTCCTGCCCCAATACTAAGAGCTGTAATTAAAGAAAGCTTCTTTTTTTCATTCCCGTTTTTAGTGCCAAAGGGAAGCAGCTTGAAAACTGAAATTAAAAGTAAAACAGCCAATATTTTTTTGTATAAGCTTGGGTCTACATCAATGTATCCTCCTAAAAATGATAAGGGGATTGACCCTACTGAAAAAGGAATAAAAAGCGTTGATTTAAAGCTCCCGGAACGGTAATAATGGTAAAAAGCAATTGAAGAAACAACAAGGTTTAAAACAAGTGCTGTAGGTTTCATAACAATTGGAGAGAAATTAAAAATAGCCATAAGTGCTAGGTATCCAGTTGCTCCACCATGACCTACAGAGCCATAAAAGAAAGCAATTACAGCAATACAAATTAGAAATAGAAGTGAATTGTCAAATGCAATTTCCATTATTTAAAATAAGTGTTTTAGACAACCAAAAAACACATTATTTTCAATAAAAAATATTAATTAGCGAATTAATTTAAAGTAGCCTTGTTGATTGTATTTAACGCCATCGGCACCAATTGCTTGAATTACGTAGTAATAAGTTCCAGTTGGAGAATTAACACCAGCATTGGTTCTTCCAGTCCAACCAGCATCTAAAGAAGTCCACCTATAGACAATCTCTCCCCACCTGTTGGCAATGTATCCTTCGAAAGATTCAATGTTTTCATAATTTATATTCAGCTCATCATTAACGCCATCTCCATTTGGGGTAAATACATTTGGAACAACAAAAACAGAAACTCCATCAGTGGTTATGGAAAGGCTGGTTTGATCAGCGCATCCATTGTCGTCAGTTATGTAAAGAATTACAGTAAATTCTCCAATGGTACTGAAAATATAATCGGGGTTTTGAGCTGTACTTGTGGAAAGTCCAGCAAAATCCCAGTTGTATATTAAATTATTTCCTGAAGAGTTATCCGTGAAATTAACTGTTAGGGGAATTATTCCAAATGATGGATTAGCACTGAAATCGGCAATTGGTTTTGCAAAAATAGTAACCGACACACTGTCGGGGTCACTTGTACAATTTCCTATAGTTTCATTTACATAGTAAACTTGCGTGCCAATAGTATTGGAAGGTAAAAGTGAAAATCCAGTGTCAATAGCTGTTGCTAAATTAGGGTTGTCGTACCAAGAAAAATTGCCGTTAGACCCGTTAACGATTAATAATGCAATTGAATCTCCATCGCAATAGGACGTATCTTGAAGTGCAAAAGGAGTCCCTGGGACAAGATTAACAGTTACACTTTGTAATGCAGTATCTGGACAAATTCCTGTAGTTATGTGGTTTATAGAGTAGCTTGTTCCCCCCACTCCATTGGTGATTTCTGCAGTAGAGGAATCCAAAAGAGCTCCATCACTTACAGTTGGGTTAAAAATAAAATATCCACCACCTGTCACTACATTGGAGGCTGCATTAGCATTTCCTGCACAAAAATCAGTGAGGATAAAAGAAGCATCGTCATTTTCATTTACTGTTATAAAAGTAGAGTCTGTTGCAGAGCAACCAAGGCCATCATCAACAACCACAGTATAGATGGTGTTAATAGAGGGATTAACTACTGCCATTAGAGTAGTGTCACCATTAGACCAAAAAACCTGACTTCCACCAGAAATTGAATCTACCTGAATAACAATAGAATCGCCATTACAAATAGAGCTATCTGCAGAAGCCACCACAAAAGGTTGAGGTATAATTTCAATAGTAACCAATGTGTCTTCACTAACACAACCGTTCAATGTTTCAGTTACATAATAACTATACAATCCCGCAGTTGTATCTATAGTGTTAAGCGCGCTTCCTGTACCAATTAATGAGGTTAATAGTGAATCGCTGTACCAGTTAATGGTGCCCGTGAAATTTGGATTAGCATTTGGAAGAACGATACTCTCTCCTTCACAATATGTAGAGTCTCCAGTGGGAGCTAAAACAGTAGGTACTGTAGGGAATAATGAGTAGCTTCCAGCATCATTGCCTACACAACCATTGAGTATTACACTAAAGCTGGCATAAACCCCTTCATCTAAAGAGGAGATTAAAAATTCACCCGAACCATCAGTTGTAATTAAAGAAGGGCCTACAGCAGATCCATTTAAGCTATAGTCAATTGTGTAGGTAGTATTTGGGTTTAGATTGCCAATTACTATTTCTGCATCAAAAGTTCCACATCCAGAGGGTGGAATAGTAGTTACAATTACAGGTGTTGGTGAATTCGGATCCACAAGGCCATAAGGACCATTGTCTATTGTGCTACAGCCATTAAGGGTAACAGTTATTGCAGAATAAACTCCAGCAGTTAATCCATTAAGGAGTATGCTTCCACTATTGTCTGAACTATAGCTTGTGTTTCCAGAAGGAATTCCATCTGTAGTTATGTCTATCGAATACGTAGTATTTGGATTAAGTCCACTAATAACAAGCTGACCATCAGCACCACCACAAGTGGTTGGATTAGAGGAATTGATACTGAATGTTGGAAGAGGCGGATCTGTTAGATTATAATTTCCAGCATCTAAAGTGGAGCAATTGTTTATACTCACAACAATTGAATTGTAAACACCTGCGTTTAATCCATTTATTAGAATATCTCCATTAACATCACTAGTGTAGCTAATGGATCCCGTAGGTACTCCATCATCAGAAAGATCAACCAAATAAGTAGTGTTCGTAGTAAGTCCACTAATAAGCAATTGTCCGTCAGTTCCTAAACAAGTGGTTGGGTTTAAGCTAGAAACGCTATAGGAAGGCGCTGTCGGATCGGTTAAGGAATAAGGACCAAAATCAATTGAAATGCAGCCATTTAAACTTGTAGTAATTGAAGAATAGCTTCCCGCACTTAACCCACTTACAGTAATTACTCCACTATTGTCACTTGTATAACTCACGTTTCCAGTAGGAGTTCCATCTATTGTAATTACTAGGTCATATGCGGTATTAGCGGCTAATCCACTAAGAATAAGCTGCCCATCATTACCTCCACAAGTACTAGGGTTTGCTGAGCTAGTTGAAAATGTAGGAGTAGGATTAATGGTTAAAGAAACAGAACTAACAGGTCCTGCACACCCATTTAATGAGTCAATAACGTAATAGGTTTGTGTGCCAAGAGTTGATAAGGGGCTAAATACAGGCCCAGTTCCAACATTATTTGTTAATGTGGGGTCGTTAAACCAATAAAATATTCCGGAGCTTGTACCCCCAGCAACAGCTTGCAAATCTGAAATAGGATCTCCATCACAATAGGTGTTTCCACCTGATAGAACAGGGGATAAGGGAGTTGGATTTATAGTTACTGTAACTTGAGATGAAGGGCTTTGGCAATTAGCTACAGTTTCGGTAACGTAATATGTAGTAGCTCCTATATTAGAAGATGGCGTAAATGTTCCGCCACCAGATTGTAATACAGTTGTAAGGCCAGCATCTGAGAACCAAGTTAGGTTGTTGTTGTCTCCACTTGCATCAGCATTAGCAGTTAGGTCGGAAATAGGATCTCCATCACAATAGGTTGAGCTGGTTCCTGCAGTTGGTGCTGGAGGAATTCCAGGACCTGCAATTGTCAATAAATTCCCACTTACTTGGCAGTTACCATCATTAATAACCACTTGATAGGAGTTAACATCTAATCCTGTAAATATTCCCGTTGTATTGGTGAATGTCGCTCCTCCGTCAATAGAGAATAAGTAAGATCCCGAGCCACCAGAAGCTACAATAGTAATAGTGCCATCTGTAATTCCACATGCAGTAACATCAGTTGAGTTTTCAGAATTTATTATAGGTAATGGGTTAATAGTAATGGTAACTGTTGATGCTGAGCTTTCACAACCAGAAAAAGTTTCAGAAACATAATAGGTATTGGTGCCAATAGAATTATTTGGTGATAGACTATTCCCAGACCCAATGCTGTTTATTAATCCAGCATCATCGTACCACGTTAAAGTTCCTCCACTTCCAGCAGCAAATAGATCTGCAATTGCATCCCCATCACAATACGTTGCATCTAATCCAGCAGTAGGATTAGTTGGAGTGTTGTTTATGGTAACAGTAAAAGAGTTTTCATCCGTACAATTAGGACTTGTGCCAGTTGCAGCATACACAAATATGGTTTGTGTAGACGAGATGTTGGTTCCAACAGCGATAGGACCGACCCCTCCTGATGCGGAAAAGTAATTACCAACCGAAAGAGCGGGTAGCACATACCCATCACAAGCAGTAATGTCACTAGGAGCATCAGCAACTGGAGTGGTATTAATGGTAATAGTAAAGGAGTTTTCATCTGAACAATTAGGAGTTGTGCCAGTTTGGGCATAAACAAAAATAGTTTGGGTAGAAGAAATGGTTGTTCCTGCAGGAATGGGTCCTACGCCCCCTGATCCGGAGAAATACCCCCCCACACTTAAAGCTGGTAGTGTATAGGAATCACAAGCGGTTACATCACTGGGAGCATCAGCAACTGGAGTGTTGTTTATGGTAACAATAAAGGAGTTTTCATCTTCACAATTAGGAGTTGTGCCAGTTTGGGCATAAACGAAGATAGTTTGGGTAGAGGTAATGGTTGTGCCAGCGGGAATTGGCCCTACGCCCCCTGATCCGGAGAAATACTCCCCCACACTTAAAGCAGGAAGAGAGTAAGAGTCACAAGCAGTAACATTTATTGGGGCATCAGCAATAGGGGTGTTGTTAATGGTTATGTCAAAAGTTTCCTGGTCAATACAAGCGCCAAAAGCATCGTAAATATACATGGGAGAGATAGATGAGCTAATTACGTCTCCAGGCACATAAGAATTTCCTGTTGCATTAGCACCCGTATAATAACTCTCGTTGCCAGTTAAAAGTGTCCCTGAAATAGCAGGTAAGATATACGAATCACAAGCTGTTTGATTTCCAGGATTTGAAATTACTGGGCAACAATTTATAGAGGCATTAAAAACTGTAGGCATATCAGCAGTACACCCGACACTATTCCAAACACCAATTTCACCATCACCAAAAGTTTTAATAGAAACCGAACAGTCAATTTCACCTGCGGGACAAGCGGTGCCGTCTTTTACTTGAAGCTGAAAACATACCGACCAATCGTACGTATTTTCGTTACATAAGAGTGAACCGTCTCCAAAGTTATCATCAGGATCAAGGTGAGTATTTGGGCAAACCCAAATTCCGTTATTTTGGATTTCCCATGAATCGTAATTGGTAACAAAGAACCACCCTGCTCCAACATCATCTCCAGCAACATAGCCCATTGGGTTTGTACTGCTTATGTTGTAATCTACAGAGCCAGCTGGATACCAGCTCCATGTTCCAGAAGGAGCAAATTCACAAGGGGTTACACCGCCAACAATATCTCCAACAATTGCGGCATTAGTTAGTGCGGTAGTTATAGTAGGTTCACCTTGAGCAGTAAAGGAAGAGGGGTCCCATCCATCTCCAAAAGTGGGGACAATTCCAAGTAAATAGTTGCAGTTTACTTGTTGCCAGTCGGTAATGGTGTAGCAAAAAGTAACTACTTCTCCTGGTTCAAACGGTCCAGTAAAAGCTGAGCCCATTGAAGTAGAGGTTACTGATAAATCATTTGTAGTATTACAAGCAGAATTGTCTTGGTTTAAGGTTAAACAAAGCTGAAAATTCCCTTCGTCACCATTCACGTCCGATATAGCAATTAGATAAGTTTGTCCAGGAGTTAAAATGGTGTTGCCAGATGCAGCTCCAGCAGCTCCTTGTACGCAATCAAATAGCGTATAGGTTAAACAATCTGTTGATGTGAAAATAGCATAATGAGGATTGGTTAAATCTAATGATGTTAAATCAACATCAATAGAGGCATCACTGCTTGTAGCCGTAAATTCATACCAAACTGTAGGAAATAAAAAATCATAACATGGGTCACCAGTACCAAAAAAGGTACCAGGTAACGCACCTGTATTGCAGTCGTTAAGGCAAGATTGAACTCCTGTGCTTAAAGCTAAAACTTCGGGATTAGTGCACAAGTCATTGTCTACACAACTAGCGGGTGGATTGGTGGTTTCAGGACAGACATCAAATGTTCCCTGAGTTCCTCCATCCGCGTTTGAAATGGTGAAAAAGTAAGTTGCTCCAACGGTTAATCCATTGTACAATAATTGTTGAGGGGATACACCACAATTAGTTCCTAAAATAGTTAATACACCAGCACAGTTTCCCTCTGCTAAAATAATTTCAATATCGCCTGCCCAACTTCCAGTTGCAGTGGCGTCTATGCTTAGCTGAGTGCCGGTAGCAGTAAAGGAATACCAAACTTCCTCATGATTGTTAGCATTGCCAGTCTGGCAACCAACAGATCCAGTCCAATTATCAAATGCCCCAACAGTTGTTCCAGAAACACAAGTTCCATCTGGAATAACATTCTGTGCACTAGTACAATCATCGTTTGCAGGTTGAGCAAAAATAGTTAATGAAAAAAATAGTATTGTCAGAAATAAAAAGTAGTGTTTTTTCATAAGCGCATATATGATATAAGAAACAATGTTTCTAAAAGCTAAGAATTAAAAATATTAAATTTCAAAAGTATTGCAATTAATTGAGTATTAAAATTTTATTTAGTCGTTAAAAAACAGCTATTAATTAATTAAATGTCTCAATTAGACGTAAATTATTAGCAAATGGATGCTTTTTTTTGAATTTGGAAAAGTTTGGTAATTACTCCGTTGCTTGAAATATAATTTTAGCTGCTAATTAGTGGTTTAGAATTTGATCTCTCTGTAAGTCTGCCTTTTTTTGATCTTCTTTTTGCTTTAATAACTCATTTTTATCAACTACGTTAGAGGGAAGATGAGCACAAATTTCTTTAGCAATTTTATTAAAATAGACATTTATTATTTTATTCATGTCGTTAATGTAAGAGGGTATTTCAGTAGTTGCAGCACCACCGTAAAGATCTTTTCCTTTTTCATCAATAATAGTGTAATGCACTTTAATTCTTCTTGTAGAATTAGCTTGGCTAAACCTACTTGATTCGTTGCTTTTAGCTTCTTCAATATCTAATTCATTGATAAAAATAAAGAGGTTGGTTTGGTAATTTCCATGTAAAGTTGATAGTAGATTGGGGTTGTGAATAGAAGTGTGCATGTAGCGTTCTCCAGAATTTTCAAATGTTTCTATTTGCCCATTATTAATTCTTGCTGGAGTATATTCCTTATTGGTGTTTTCTTCAGGTTTAGCTATCAATTTAGTAAGTGATTTTTTTAGTTTATCAATTTTTGTTTTCTCTTGACCACTTTGCTCTTCTTCTTTAATAGGAGCTAATTTATATTTGTAACCGATGCTATTGTAGATGTATTTTAAATCGTCATAAGAAGAGTCGCTTTCTATTAATGAAATTGCTGGATAGACTCCTTTTGTTACCAGCAAAAGCTGATTAGCTAAACCATATCTCATGTTGTCTCTAATTTGATGATAAGTCAGATGTGTTTTAGTTGCAATGTCCCTGTCAAGACTAGAAATGTACATTTTGTAATCAAAAGGAACAATCATGATTTGGTATTTTTTTGAAGACTCATTTCCATAGGCTTCTTGATCTGTCTTCACCCTGCTAGAGTTAAAATCACTTTGACAAATGTGCTGTTGCAGCAATGAAAGACAAACTGCAATGAATAGGTACTTCATAACTTGACATATTAATTCAAGATTAAAGATAGCACACAATACGTTTGCACTTTTTTGTTTAAAAAGGGATTATTATCAGTAAAATGTTAAGAAGTGTAATTTTTCTTATCCTCCAAAAATACCACGATATATGTCCATACCATTGGCATAAACTAAAAGAGCAAGAAGAAGAACCATTCCAATAACTTGTGCTCTAGTTAAGAAATTTTCACTTGGGGGTTTACCAGAAACCATTTCATAAACAAGAAATACTACGTGACCACCATCTAATGCGGGAATAGGAAGAATGTTCATAAAAGCAAGAATTATAGACAATAGAGCAGTCATAACCCAAAAGCTTTTCCAGTCCCAAATAGGGGGAAACATTCCTGCAATGGCTCCAAAGCCACCAATTTGTTTTGCACCTTCTTTTGTAAACAACAAGCTCATAGACTTTACATAACTCGTTAATGTATTTGTCCCTTTTGAAATTCCAGCAGGTATGGATTCAAAAAATCCATATTCTTGAGTATTGTAGGAAAACAATTCATTTGGAGGGGTTTGAAAGTAACCCAACTTACCTTCTTGTGTTACCCTTACAGGGAGCGTTAACTTTTCATTGTTTCGATATACTCCTAAAAGAACTTCAGCGCCTTTGTGGTTTTCTAGTTCTTTTTGAAAATCTAGCACATAAGGAAATGAAGAGCTGTTAATTTCAACAATACTGTCTCCAGCAAGCAACCCAGCTTTTGCAGCAGGCATAGTGTCAATTACACTTTTAACAATATTGGGAAATCTTGGGATTTTTGAAACAACTCCTTTTAGTTTTTTGCTTAAGATAACATTTACAATTTCATCCGGTAAAGCGATAGTTTCTTCATTATCACCTCTGATCACTTTTAAATTTCTAGCCCCATCAACTACCACCATTTTGTTAATGTCAGCAAATATTTCAGATTTTACTCCATCCGCAGAAAGAATGATATCCCCTTCTTTAATTCCATATTCGCTTAGAGATTCATCTGAAAGATGGATTCCATAAAGTGCTTTTTCATTAGGTAAATATTCTTCACCCCAAACAAAAAGCACCATTGCATAAATAAAAAAGCCTAAAAGAAGATTAACAATGACACCTCCGGTCATAATAATTAAACGTTGCCATGCTGGTTTAGCACGGAATTCCCAAGGTTCAGCAGGCTTTTCCATTTGTTCTTTATCCATGCTTTCATCAATCATTCCAGCAATTTTTACATATCCACCAAGAGGAATCCAGCCAATTCCATACTCTGTTTCTCCGATTTTCTTTTTAATCAACGAAAATTTCCAATTGAAAAACAAATAAAATTTTTCTACTCTTGTTTTAAACCATTTTGCAGGTAACATGTGCCCTAATTCATGAAGGACAACAATTATTGATAGGCTTAAAATTAGCTGTGTTGCTTTAATCAAGATTTCCATAGAAAATTTTTAAATGATGGCAAATATAATTCTATTTCTTTAACCCTTTAAAGGAGTTTATTTTTATTTCATTTACCAATGAAAAAGTAGCACTTTTATACCCTTTAATAGGCAGATAATTTCCTCCACCATTTTTAGCCAAAAGAAGCATGTTTTTTTCAGGTTCGGGTTTTGTTTTAATTCCAACAACAGAAATTTTTAAACCACATTTTCTATATTTCTTAGCGATTCGATTTACATTTTCATCTCCCTGATTAAAATCTCCATCAGTTGCAATGATCACCTGATTGTTTCCGTTATTAATATACTGCTGCATAGCTTTCTTGCAAGCAAGCTTTAAGCCTTTTCCACCTGCTGTTAATCCTTTTGTTGTTAATCCGCTTATTGTTGACTTTAGGGTGTCTTTATTGTTTCCATAGGTAGTGTTTAACAGAACTGTTGCCGTACTGGAATAGCCAATTATGGTTACTTTATCTGAAGGGCGGATTAGCTTTGCAAGCTCTTGCATTGAAGCTTTTAGAAGCTCAAGCTTTCCGTTGTACTTCATTGAAGTTGATACATCAAGCAAAAAGACAATATTGTTGGGTAGATAGTTTTCTGAATTGAATTCAATCTTATTAAAGGATTGATTTTTGCTGAGGGTGGTTGCTGAATTATTTTCCTCTTTACTGTTGCTTTCTTTTATGCTACTATCAACTAAAGATGAGCGAATTGTTGCGTTTTCATGCTCTAATAGGGAAGTCATTGAAAATGTAAAGGAGCTATTTTTTCTATTTACATAGCACAACTTTTCATAATCCTGGAATCCTTCTTTTTCAATAATTATGTAATAAAGACCTATAGGAATATCTTTTTTAAAGGCTCCTTTTTTTTGTTTGAATTTTTCACAAATGGGGATTCCGTCTTTTAATAGTGTGATCTCATAATCATTTAGCTTTTCATTAGATTGGGAGTTGATAATGGAGCTTGAAAAGGAAACAGTATTTGATTTAGAAGTGTTTACAGCAGTAAAGCTGGGACAAGAAATGGCTGAGCTTATAACTTCGTTAGCAAAGCCAGTTATTTCAAGAAACTTAGGCTCTTGAAAGCATGAAAAATGAACAGCTATTTTCTCATTAAAAACCCCTTTTTTTAAAGGAGAAAAGGAGAGCCTTATAAAAATAGTGCTATCAGGAGAAATTTTTTTGTTGGAAAATAAGACGTTGTATCTTTTATCTACATCTAGTCTAAATATAAAGACATCTTTTTTCGATAGATTTTTAATTGGGATATCTGTAAAGTTGTTTGAGGTATTTGATAAAATACCCATATCTACAGATTTTTCCCATAAAAGAGGCTGAGCATTTAAAGTATAAAACGTAAAAAAAACTAAACCTATTAGAGTGATTAATTTTCGCATTTACTTATAAACAGTGAATTCAAAAATTAATTGTAGTAAAGAAATAAAAAAAGCCCCCTAGCTAAAGGAGGCTTTTAGCAAATTGTAAAAAGTAATTTATTTTACAATTAGTTTTTCAGTGATAACACCTTCATTAAAATGGATATTTACAATATACATACCCGAAGATAAGTTGAGGTTATTGAGTTGAAATAAGGAGGTGTTTAAACCTTCTTTTTTAGCAACCAATCTTCCCGTAGTACTATAAATCTCAATTCCAGACATGGCTTTGTTGTCAGCAGAAATAGTGATGTTGTTGTTGGCAGGATTTGGGAATATTGAAACGGAAGTGTTAAGTGCAGTTTCTTGAAGACCAACAGTGTTTCCAGGCAATAATAGAGCATTTACAATTCTTGGGCAAAAATAGCCTAGTGTTGAATCAATGTAAGCCAATGACTTACCAATACTCATATTAGGATTAGTAGCTAATCCATTAGCATGACAACCTTGAGCATCTTGTGCAGTTAAACCAACTGCAGGGGCGATTGCAGTAACAAGAGTTGTTGAATCCCAAAAATCCCAGGGAGCACTTTCAAAAGGATTGCCTGTCATGTAAGGGAAAACATGATCGACTGTACTGGAAATTGTTGTGCCGTTTTGATCAACAAATCCTCCAGCAACCAATCCTTGAGAAGCAGCTTGTGCTGCAGTAGTATATGGATCGTTGTATGTTCCAGCAGAAATACTAGCATTATTACCAAGTGAATTAGATTGAGCTAGAACATCATATGCACCAGAAATATCCGTTGTTACAATACCAATTTGTTGAACAGAAACATCACCAGTTGAGTAAATAGCAGTTGGATCAGTTGGGCAGTGAACAGCAGCTATAGGAACATCTCCAGCTTCAAGCCAGCTTAAATCACCTATTCCCCCGCCCATGCTAAGTACCATGTGCACATCGTTAGAATATCCAACGTTATTTTCTGTGTTCAAAGCAGGATTTCCACCGTAACCATCCCAATCACCTATTACAGCTGTATCAATCAATGGAACTGGATTTGCTGGATCGGATAAATCTAAAAACTTAGGTAATTGAATTTCAGCCAATTTATCGACTGTAGCGTAACCTAATGCAACCCAACCGCCAGAACCTTGACCAGATAAAATTATTCTAGATGTATCAATACCGTAAGTGTTCCCACCTTCAAAATCTTGTCTAAAATAACGAACAGCTGCTTTACAATCTTGAATTGCTTTGTAAACAGCAGTCATTAAACTTGCTGCTCTTTCCGTTTGAGTAGGTAAGGTTGGGTTCCAACCTAAACGATATTCGATATTGGCAACCACATAGCCCCTTTTTGCATAGTCTTCACAAATTGCATTGGTAGCAAAGTCTTGACGCATTCCAGTAGGGTTTCCGTTGTATAGAATTGGTAAAAAAGTACCAGTATGCATGTGAATAATTAAAGGTCTACTAGTTTCAGTGTCACCAGTAGGTTGGTAAACTTCCATAGGAAGCGCTTGTGCAGTAGGAGTACCAGTTAGCACCGACATATTAGTTGAATAAATAACATTCGGGGTAATGTCTACAGCAGAAAAAANCTGATCAATATNCCTGGTTTGTGCCATAGATGTGCCAATAAAAAATACTGACATTAAAAGATAAGCGTATAATTTTTTCATAAGAGTTTAATTTGTTTATCCTCAAATTTAAACAAATTAACCAGAAAATAGAAATGAAAAATTATTTGTTTTCCCAGTCAAAAACAATTGAAAAGTAAATCATCCTACCAACATAAGGACCTCCGTAGACTTGTAAAACCTTGTTGTTAAGGGCGTTTGAGGCACCAATTTTAGCAGTTAGATTAAGCTTTGGAAGCTTTTTGTTAACCTGAATATCCAACAAACCATAAGTTGGCACTTCACCNGTAAATTGAGGGGATCCTTCAAAAATAAATCCTTCTATCCATTTGTAATTGATGTTAAACCCTAAACCAGAAATATTAAGCTTGTCCAATTCAATATTTTGGCCACTTAACCCAACATTAAATTTATGTTCAGGAGTATTGTATGCAGGAATAATTGGATCATCGGTTTGTTGATTTAACCTGTTCCAAGAATAGTTTCCGTTAAATCCGTAGTACTTTCCAAAGTAATAATTCATCCCAATAGAAAACCCTTGAGTAGTAATTCCTTGCTCAGAGTTGGTGGCAATTCGATATACATTTCGAATAATTGGAGTGTTAATATCAGACACTTCCATGTCTACTCCGTTAATAAATCCAATAAAGTCTCTATACCAGCTGTAGTAATAGCTAGCGTCTATGTACAATTTATTTTTTATGATTCCTCTATAGCCAAATTCTATGGATTTTACTTTTTCTGGTTGTATGGGATTAAGGTTAAAATAATTGAGCGTATCTGGATTTTGAGAATAAGCAAAATTTCGAAGCGACTCAATGGTAACAAGAGAATCGTATCCGTTGATATTGCCAATTAGTATTGCCCTTCCAACATTGTAATACATGTACTGATTGAGCAGTGTTGGGTTTCTTATGGCAGAACTAAAAGTAGATCTAAAGGTGTGATTTTCATTAGCTTTATAAATTACTGACCCTGCTGGAGAAGGAAGTAATTTAAAATTTTGATTTTTATCAATTCTTATAGTCGACTTAAAGATTAATCGGTCAGATAAAAAGCGTTTTTCTATACCACCATAAACTCCAAATTCCTTATTTAAAATAACTACACCGTTAGTGTCGCTAAAAAGCGAACCTTCGGATTTAGGTTGATAGATTCTTCCATTTATTCCTACCGTAAAGTCAGCAAAATCAGGCTTAAATTTTTTCTCGGCATGAACGTGATAAAGGGCAGATTTGTCAATTATTTTTGATCCTCCTTCTAAAAATGAAGCTTTGGAAGTGATAACATTTAGCATGGAATCAAAACGAGCGGTGCCAGGTTCAAAAAAGTCTATATAATCCGGTTGTCCACCATCATATGAGTTGGCATAAGCAGCAGCAGTCTGATGCCAACCAGAGATAATATCGTTATTTGCCAAAAGAAGAGAGTCAATAGGCTCAAAGTCAAACGGAACTCCAATTTGGGGATCCCACTGAATGTTCGGACCAAGAGCTTCAACGCTGTCAACAATATAGTTAGACCAATATTCTCTGTATCTATCGTTCCATTTCCAGTCTTCTGCAGCAGCATCTTGCATTAAAAAGGCAGTTAGTACCGCATCATAGGAATTTCCAGCGTCTTCATGGGTAGCGTAAGCTCTAATAAAAAAGTCATCTTCTTTTTTAATTTCTATTCTATTTTGAAAAAACAAAATGTCGCGCAAGCTAAATCGGTTGTCTCCCTGATAAACAGTGGTGCCTGTTCCAAAGTTGGANGACGCAATAAGTTCTACATCATCACTTAACATGTAATGAAGGGCAAGCGCAGTTTTGAGGTTTTTCGTGTCGTAATCAACAATATCTTGCTCCCAGTAACCCGTTCGATGCCATCTTCCAAGTCCGGGATAAGAAATTCTTCCTCCAGGATCTGTAGCGTTGTTAATGTTAGGAGATAAGTTTTCATCTCCATAACGGTTTATGGCATCGTACCCACCTGGATTGTTTTCATCAGTGTCTAAATCTGCAACAGAATTAGCGTTATTGGCTACCCAATCGTTAGCGCTCATGTAGAAAAAGTTGAATTTATAGGCAAATTTGTCCTTCCCCTCTTTGTTTTTAAATACTTGAGCGTAACGAACAGCGTATTCATTTAGAGCTCTTTCGCCAAGCTTTACACTGGCAGAAAACCCAGGAAACAAAAATGGGCTTTTGGTATTCATGCTAATTACTCCATTAAAAGCATTGGGGCCAAAAAAAGCAGAGCTTGCTCCAGATATAATTTCAACCTTCATTAAATCTAGTTCTGAAGCGCCTAAGAAATTACCAAGAGCAAAATTAAGCCCTGGAGATGCGTTATCAACTCCATCAATAATTTGAAGCGAACGTACTGGAGAGGTGCTGTTAAATCCTCTTGTGTTAATTACCCTGAATCCTAAGCTTGCAGAAGTTAAATCAACTCCTTTTAAATGACTCAAACCCTCATAAAAGTTGGTAGCTGGGGTTTCTTTTATTCCGTTAATAGTCATGGTTTCAACCGTAAGTGGGGCTTCCTTTGTTTTTTCACTCATCCTACTAACCACTTCAACAACATCTAATTCCATTGAAGTTGTTGATAGACCAACCTTGATTTTTTCAGTGAATGAGTTTACTACTACTTCTTTTGAAGTATAACCAACATAAGAAATTTCCAGAGTAAGTGGGGGTTGTTTATTGGTGGTAATCTTAAATTCTCCATTGATGTCAGTCACTCCACCACTTGAGGTGCCTTTAATTTTTACTGTTGCCCCAATTAAATCTTCTCCACTTTTATCGTCAGAAATTTTACCATTGATTATAGCCTGACAAAAAACAGATGAGAAAAGAAAAGTCATTACAAGTAAAGAAATGGTTTTCAAGAAAAGTAATTTTGGGTTAGCTATTGTCATAAAATGGTTGGGTTTTAATGAATCAAATATAATGATTCTCTTTCTCAAAGAAGGAAAAAAGTTAATCTACAAGACCTTTAGGGATAGAGTTTATAAGTGTTTTAGTGTGTTTTTTTTGAGGGTTAAAGTAAATTTCATCTGCTAACCCTTTTTCAACTATTTTCCCTTTGTTCATTACTAGTATTCGGTCACTCATGTATTTCACAACTGATAAATCATGAGAAATAAATAGATACGTTAACCCAAATTGGTCTCTAAGGGTATTTAATAAATTAAGTACTTCTGCTTGAACTGAAACATCAAGAGCAGATACAGATTCATCACATACAATAAATTTAGGACGTAACGCTAAAGCTCTTGCAATACAAATTCTTTGTCGTTGCCCACCAGAAAATTCGTGTGGATACTTGTTAAAGCTGTTTTTTTCAATTCCTACCTTTGCTAAAAGCTGTAAAGCTTCTTGTTTTCGCTGAAAATCATTTTCACAAATCTTGTGAACTTTCATAGGTTCCATGATAGCTTTTCCAATGGGTGTATTTGGATTTAAAGAACTGTAAGGGTCTTGAAAAATGATTTGCATGTCTTTCCTAAGCGGCCTCATTTGCTTGTTGGAAAAGTTCGATATATCAGTAGAGTTAAAATAAATACTTCCTGAGGAAGGTTTAATTAGATTTAACAAAAGCTTACCTAATGTGCTTTTGCCGCATCCAGATTCCCCAACAAGACCTAAAGTTTCTCCTGGATAAATTTTAAAACTCACGTTGTTTACAGCGTTAAACATTTTTGAAGCAGAGCTTTTTAAAGGATATTTTTTTAGGAGATTTTTAACCTCAATTAACGGCTCTTGTTGGTAAAGAATAGTGTTTCTAAATTCTATATCNGATTTTTTAATGGTTAGCTCCTTTAGCACATCATCAATGCTTTTGATTACATCTCCCGAAAAGCCATGTTCGTCAATTTCTGTGAAATGTTTCCTAGTTGGTAGCTCTTTTAGATTAATNTTTATTGGGGGTTTACATGCTAATAAACCAATAGTATAGGGATGCTTAGGGTTTTTATACACTTGGTTTACATTTCCTTTTTCTACAATTTTCCCATTATACATAACTAAAACTTTATCTGCAAGTTCAGCGACCAATGTAAGATCATGAGAAATAAATAGAATTCCCATTTGCAGCTCCTTTTGTAAATCTTTGAGTAAAGTTATAATTGCTTTTTGTACCGTAACATCCAAGGAAGTAGTGGGCTCATCAGCAATTAAAATTGAAGGATTACAAGAAAGTGCCATTGCAATAATTACTCGTTGCTTTTGACCACCAGAAATTTCATGGGGATAGGAATTAAAGATATCGTAAGGTCTTGAAAGCTTAACTTTTTTAAATAATTGAATGGTTTTGGCCTTTGCTGCTTTTTCTTTTTTTGAGGTATGTTGAACTTTAAAAAATGGAATTTTACCTAATGATAAAGCATATAAAATGGGAGAAATAATATTTAGAAAAAAGAGTTTTATTTTTTCAAAAAAAAGCTCTGATTTTGATTGGTCAGTTAACTCTTTTTGATGGATTAAAATGGATTCAACCACCTGTTTCCCGCATTTCATAACGGGATTCAATGCCGTCATGGGTTCTTGAAAAACCATAGCAATTTCATTTCCTCTAAAAGATTGCATTTGTTTTTCTGAAAGCAGATTAAAATCTACTGTTTTTGATTTTTGGTGAAAAAGAATTTCACCAGAAGAAGATGAGTTGGGAAGACTGTCGGAAAGTTTCATCGCTGATAGTGCAGTTATGGATTTTCCAGACCCAGACTCTCCAACAATACCAATGGTTTCGCCTTTATGTAAATTGAAAGAAATGTCTTTTACCACCAAATGGCTTGAGCCCTTGAGAGTGAATTTTGTGGTAAGATTTTTTATTTCTAGAAGTAGGCTGATTAACATTATACAAACAAAAAAGTGTTTTTTATTATGTACTTGCAATATAATTACATTTTCTTAATACTAAATTTCTTGCGTCATCGTTTTAGCATTATCGAAGAAAAAAAACTATTTTTGAAAGAAAAAGCATGTTAAAATCTAAAATTGAAAAAGCACTTAATAAGCAAATTGAGCTTGAAGCATCTTCTTCTCAATATTATCTTGCCATGGCTTCATGGACAGAGGCTCAGGGGCTTACTGGAACTTCTGAGTTTTTATATCAACATAGTGATGAGGAAAGAGAGCACATGTTAAAGCTGGTAAAATTTATCAATGAGCGAGGAGGAATATCTGTCATTCCTGGGTTAAGTAAACCCCCAACAACTTTCAATTCTCTTGCTTCTGTTTTTGAATCTTTATTGGAGCATGAGCTTAACGTTACAGACAGTATAAATAATGTTGTTGATTTATGTTTATCTGAAAAGGATTACACTACTCACAATTTCATGCAGTGGTATGTTTCTGAGCAACTTGAAGAGGAAGCGCTTGCCAGAACAATACTGGATAAGCTAAAAATGATTGGTAACGATAAAGGAGGTTTATACATGTTTGACAGAGATTTATCTTTATTGGCCAATCAAAAGCCTTCCCAATAAATGAGTTTGGCATTTAATTTGTTTCTACTAAATTGAGTTCTTTTTGTTCTATGTATAGACTTTTATTCTTAATTATTTTGTTTTTGTCTTCCTATGGTTGTTCAGAGGCGTATGGTCAGTATAGAGACCCTTTTGCGACAAAATCAAAACGAAAAAGAATAAAACCGAACAACAAAAAAGGTTTGTTTGTTCGAAAGGGAAGAGGAAAGAAATTAAAGAAAGGTAGAGATCCTTTCGCTTCTACACCAAAAGAAAAAGGTGCTATTGGTATATTTGACGATCCTTTTGAATCTAAAGGTAGAGTGAAATACAAGCCTACTGGAGTTGATAAAAAGTCCTATAAATCAAAACATCGAAGGGGGTCTTTTTACAGAAAATATGATGTAAATAACGTTAGATCAAAACAGGCTCAAAAAAGTCAGAAAAATTACATAAGAATAAGATATAAATAGCTCAACTCTTTAATTATTGTAATTTAGCGTGATTTTATTAATTTGATAGATATTTTTTGTATAAAAGTGCGTAACCCTAACACCTTATCTATAGTAAAAGTCTTTGCAGTTGTAAAACTTTTGGTTTTTCTTGCTGTACTTCCGATTTGTGTTGGGGCCCAATCAACACAAACAGAAGAAGCAAAAAAATATGTTGCCAAACAGAAAGGATTATATATTTATCAATTCTTAAAAAATATTGAGTGGCCAAAAGAATTACTTACTGGAGATTTAGTTGTTGGTGTTTATGGTGATGAGAACGTTTTTCAGCAATTGTCGTCTACCTGTTCTGGAAAATTTATAGGTAACCATAAAATAAAAGTTATTAGATATATATCGGCAACCGAAGTAACTAAAGAGTGTCATTTGTTGTATGTTTCTGAAAATAAAAGTAGTCAGTTGGCAACAATACATAAAAAAAATGGTGCCAATACAATTATAATTGGAAATAAAACAGGGTTGCTTTCCTCGGGTGCAATCATTAATTTTATAATAAAAGCAAATAAATTAGCTTTTGAAATAAATAAAACAGCTGCAGATAAGTTGAAGTTGACATTTAGTCAACTTTTAATTAAGTTGGCTGTTAATGTGATATGAAGCGTTTAGCATACATAGCATTTTTATTTTCTTTAGTGTTTCAAAGCAACATTAAAGGGCAGCAGTTTTGCACTTATCAGTACAAAGCTCTAGATGCTTATATCGCCAAAGATTATCTGACTGCAGAAAAATACTTAGATACTGCATTTTCCAAGTGTGATCAAGTTCCTCAGAAGGCATATTCTTGGCATATTAAAGGTTTTATTGAAAAGGATATTTATCGAATAATAGATAAGAAAGACTATAACTCAAAGTATAGGGAAAAAGCGATTGAGTCTATTTTGAAATCCTTAGCTCTTGACAGTGTTGAACAAGATTTAGAAGAAAAAGCTGTGCAGCAAAACAGGCAAGTGCTAGCCTATCTTGGATCTACATATTTAAATGATGTGGCGTCTTTAATGGATACGATTAATTTTAAAAAGGCAATAGCATTTTACTCTAAATATAAGACTACATATAGAGCCGCAAAACCAAATTTCAATTTTAATGAACAGGAGATTCAATACAATAATTCACTTGCTGGTATATATGAAGAGAAGTTTGATAACAACCCTGTGCTATACTCTGATTATATTNATAAATCAGTAGACTTGTATATGCAATCACTTGCCATGGATAGCCTAAATTATAGTGCCAATTATAACTTGGGAATTATTTACCATAACCACGGAGTTTCTGTAATTAAAAACATGGATAATGAAATTAGTTTAGAAGCTCTTGTCAATTCTCAAGAAACGGCAGTTGAGTATTTTACTAAAGCACTTCCATTTTTGAAAAAAGCGTATTACATTAAGCCTGATGTTGAAAATAATTTAACGGCATTGGCTGCTGTATATATTAGCCTTCATGACTATGAAAAATCAAATATGTATTTAGAGCAATTAAACAAACTAAAACAAACGAACGATTAGTTTTTTATGAGTAAGTTCAAATTAAGCATATAACATAAACATAAGATGCGATTTACTGTTGGTAAGAAAATAGGATTAGGTTTTGGGATTGTTTTAGTGCTTCTTCTCACAGTTTTTGTTATCACCATTTTTGTAGTTAGAGATGCTGAACGTACTCTAAAGAAAAGTATTGAAACCAATGATAAGTTTCTAAATATTGATCAGCCCTCTGTTTTCCAACTAAATATATTAAAGAAAGACCTTACAAATGCCCATATGTTTATGCAGCAATGGATGCTCCAACAGTCAGGTAAGGATGCATACTTTAAAGTCAAGGCAAACGAATTAATTGACAGCCTAATTCCTGAGGATACAGTTAGAATCAACCTACTTACCAAGAAATGGACAAATGTAGACAACAGTATTTATTTGTATGATGAAGTAAAGAAAGAGATTGGTCGTTTGTTTATAGATTACAATACGAATGTTAGGGTAATCAATGATGGATTTAAAAGTTACGACGACTGGCAATACTTATTGTTAAGATCCAATTTTGAAATTTATACTGAACCCAAATTTATTGCTTTGATGGTAAAAATGGATTCACTTATTTCCAACAAAAACGTTGAAGCCAAAATACAACAGGAACAAAGTAGCGAATCATTTATTGGTACTAATGCCAATTTTGAACGACTTTCTTTGGGTGTATTGATAGCTGGAATAACATTGTTCGTTGGAACTTTTATCATTGCATTTTTTACTACTTTAAGTATTACCAAACCAGTTCAGCAACTAAAGAAAATTTTAGTTGATCTAGGAAGGGGAGTCTTCCCTAAAAGACACCTCGACCCCAGCAATGATGAAATTGGAGAAATGACAGTTGCAATGAATTCATTGGTCTCTGGGCTTCAAAAAACAACTTCATTTGCTCATGAAGTGGGACAAAGTAATTTTAACTTCCCTTACAAACCTCTAAGTAGTGAAGATATTTTGGGTCATGCACTTTTGAAGATGAAAGATTCGTTGGCAGAAACTGAAAGAACATTAGAATTAAAAGTAAAAGAAAGAACAGAAGAGGTAGTCAAACAAAAAGATGAAATTGATCTTCAAAAGTCTAAATTAGAAGAGTTATATAAAGATGTAACTGATAGTATAAAATACGCCAAAAGATTACAAGATTCTATTTTACCACCCAAAAAATATATTGAGGGTTTATTCCCTGATTCTTTTGTTTTGTTTAAACCTAAGGATATTGTCTCAGGAGATTTTTATTGGATGAATAAAATAGGCAGCAAACATATTTTTGCCGCAGTTGATTGTACTGGACATGGTGTTCCGGGTGCATTTATGAGTTTAGTTGGTGCAAATGGATTAAACTCTGCAGTAAAGGAACATCGACTTCAGAATCCTGGGAAAATTTTAGATGATTTAAACAATTACGCAAGCGAGTCTCTTTATAAGCAAGAAGATGACAATGCAGTAAGAGATGGTATGGACATAGCTATTTGTAGTATAGACCATAAGAAAATGATATTAGAATATTCTGGCGCTTACAACCCTCTATATATTGTTAGAGACAATGAAATTTTAATCACAAAAGGAGATAAATTTGCAATAGGTTCTTTTAACCCGTATACAAAAAGTTACACCACCCATAAAATCCCTTTACAAAAGGGAGATGTTATTTACGTTTTTTCTGATGGTTATGCCGATCAATTTGGTGGGGTTAGCGGCAAGAAATTTATGTATAAACAGTTTAGAGAAACCCTGCTTTCCATACAATCGTTATCCATGGAGGAACAGCAACTTGCATTAGACAAAAAAATAGAAGATTGGAAAGGATCTTACGAACAGGTAGATGATATTCTTGTTATAGGAGTTAAAATCAATTAACTTACTTCGAAATCGATATGAAATTCAGGAACTCGTATAAGATTTATCTACTAATCGTTTTTCAGCTAGTGTTTACTGCCAATTTTTATGCTCAACAAGTAGAAATTCGCTTTAATCACTTGTCAATTAATGATGGTCTTTCTCAGAGTACAGTATATTGTATCTTACAGGATAATCAAGGATATATTTGGGTAGGAACACAAGATGGATTAAACAAGTATGATGGATATTCTATCGATCAATATAAGCACCAAATAGACAACGATCAATCGTTATCTAACTCCTATATAAATGCTTTGTGTAAATCAGATGAAGGTGGGTTTTGGATTGGCACTCAAAGAGGTGGGCTTAATTATTACAATGAGCAGACAAAGGAATTTAAACACATTTCACTTACAGGAAGCTTAGATAAAGGAGAAATTGTTAAAGTAATAAAAGATAATGCAAATCGAATTTGGCTTGGAACGGTTAAATATGGTCTAATATGTTACAATCTAAAGGATAGTAGTTGTCAAATTTATAACAAAGAAAGTGGGTTGCCTTCAAACCATGTTTATGATTTATTATTAGACAAAGAAAGTCTAATTGTTGCCACAAATAGTAGTGAGCTTGTAAAACTAAATTTTAAAAACAACAAAGTTGAAACACAAACAACCTGGAATCAGCAGCTAAGGAATCTTAAGGTAAATTGTTTTTTTAGAGAATCACCGAATCGTTTTTTAATCGGAACGAATAAAGGGATTAAGGTTGTTGAAAACAACAAAATAGCCAATTTGTCTAATCAGTTCAACAACTTTCAGGTAACAGCTATTTTTTTAGATTCTGTTTCTGGATTATGGGTAGGAACCTATAATAGGGGTCTAATAAACTGTATATCAAAAAAGAAGGATTATGACCTTCTTTTTTACCAGAGTAACGATTACAACCTAAAGTCTTTAAGTCATAATTTGATTCACGATATTTTCAAAGATGCAACAGGTACCTTGTGGATTGGAACCCAAGATGGCTTATCATTTTTTGATCCAATAAAACAATCTTTTGCCAATTATTCATCCATATTGGGAGGGATCGATAAAAATGCCTGGGGTATATACGAGCAGGGTGATTCAGTTATTTGGGTTGGCGATAGAAATGGAATAATACGCATTAACAAAAACACCAATTCCTTTAACAGTTATCCTTATTATTCTGATAACACTAATCATCCTGGAGAAAATGATGTTTATGATATTGTCATTGATGCTAAAAATAGAATTTGGGTTGCTTCAATGGGGGGGCTGTATTTCCTTAACCCTAGTACGGACTTTTCTAATGCTTCTTATAAAAAAGTAAGATTTAGAGAGCAGGGCTCAAAAAATGAAAATAACACAGCATATGATTTGCACCTTCACAAAAATCAACTCTGGGTGGGTTGTGAGGAAGGGTTAGCGGTTCTAAATTTGGAAACTTTAGAACCCTTATTTTTTGAAAACAAGAGCAGCAATATTAACTCGTTAGCACCGGGATCATGTAGAAGAATTTATGTTGATTCAAAGGGTGTTGTATGGGTAGGTCATGAAGTATCTGGTTTGTCAAAAATTGAAATAGATTCCTCAGATATTAATGATTTAGCATTTGATTTTTCCAATTATAATGATGAAAATGGACTATCTAACAACACTGTTCTTTCTATTTTAGAAGGTGATAGTGGAGTTATTTGGGTAGGTACTTTTGGTGGGGGATTGAATAAACTACAGACTTCTACTGGTCTTTTAAGTCATTACACTGAAAAAGATGGTCTTTCTAACAATTCAATTTATGGATTATTACATGGCCAATCAGGAGAAATATGGATAAGCACCAATAATGGTCTTTCTTGTTTCAACATTGCCAGTAAGAGCTTTAATGTATATACTGAAAGTGATGGATTATTGTATAATGAGCTAAATAATGGTTCTTATCACAGAGGGAAAAGTGGC
Source organism: Crocinitomicaceae bacterium (assembly GCA_002716065.1). GTDB lineage: Bacteria > Bacteroidota > Bacteroidia > Flavobacteriales_D > Parvicellaceae. The sequence continues at coordinate 25,858 of PAZE01000001.1, forward strand.
AGGCTATATTTTGGAGGGAGTAAGGGAGTAAATTCATTTTTCCCCAATGAGATTAGACAAAATAAGATTCCTCCAAAAATTGTACTCAACGAAATTGAATTTTTGTTTAAAAACTCAGCTAAGGTAGCTGACAAATATCGAAATACCTTAACCCTAGACACACTCGTTTTAAACTACAATCAAAATAGTTTTATTTTTCATTTTGTAGGGATTCATTTTACTTCATCTAAAGGAAATAAGTATAAAATACATCTTCAAGGAGAAGGATTATATGAAGAGCCCAGGTTCTTAAGAGATTTAAAAGAAGTTAACTATTCTAACCTTCCTAGCGGTGAATACTTGTTTAAGATATGGGCTGCCAATAGTGATGGTGTATGGTCTAAGCCAAAAACCATATATATTAAAATCAATTCACCATATTGGGCCACATGGAGATTTATAGCCTTTGTAATTGCGAGTTCAATTTTAATTTTTTGGGGAATATATTTCTTAAGAATGCGATCAATAAAGCGTCAAAAAAGAAGATTGGCATTTTTGGTTGAAAAAAGGACAAAGACGGTAACACGTCAAAAAGAACAAATTGAAAAACAGAACAAAAAAATTGAGCTTGAAAAACAAAAAGCTGAAGAACTTTTGTTAAATATCCTTCCAGCAGAAACTGCAGAAGAGCTTAAAAATAAGGGTAAGGCAAGAACTCGACAATATAGAATGGTAACAGTAATGTTTACAGATATTAAAGATTTCACCAAAATTGCTGAGACCATGAAACCTGTTGATTTGGTAAAAAGCTTAGACAGTTTATTTATAAAATTTGACAAGATTATTGAAAAGCATCAAATTGAAAAAATTAAAACTATGGGAGATGCTTACATGGCTGCCGGAGGTGTCCCTTTAAGAGATAAGGAAAACCCAATTAATTGTGTTTTAGCAGCTTTAGAGATTCAGCAGTACATGAACCGACTAAAAGAGGAAGCAGAAGCAAAAAATAGTTCTTATTGGAATCTTAGAATCGGGATACATACTGGAGATGTTATCGCGGGTGTTATTGGATCTAAACGAATTGCTTACGATATATGGGGAAATACCGTAAATATCGCTCAGCGAATGGAAACTAGCGGAGAGTCTGGAAGAGTAAATATTTCAGAATCTACTTATGAATACATCTCACCATTTTTTGAATGCTCAAGTAGAGGTAAAATTCCAACTAAAAATACTGGTGAAATTGAGATGTACTACGTTGATAGAATTAAAAAGCATCTTTCACAGGACGAAAATGGACTTATTCCCAACAAGAAGTTTAACGACTATGTGAATTTGCATATTTACAGTAGTATTAACTACAAAAAGGCGGAACGTCACATTATGAAAATTCTTCGAGAGAAGCTTCCTGCACATCTTCATTATCACGGCATTCACCACACTTTAGATGTTGTTGAAGCAGCAGAGCGAATTGCCATAATGGAGGGGGTGTTAGATGAGGATATTTTTGTGTTAAAATCTGCAGCAACGTATCATGACGCAGGATTTGTAGAGAAATACGATGAAAATGAGGTGGTTGGAGCATCAATGGCTGCCGAAATTCTTCCTAAATATGGATATACTGACGAGCAGATTAAGCAAGTTTGGGCATTGATTTATGCTACTATAATTCCTCATAAACCAAATAACCATTTAGAACAAATTATCTGCGATGCAGATTTAGACTATTTAGGTAGAGATGATTTTCATGCTATTTCTGACTCCCTTAGAAGAGAGCTGAGAGATCATGGAAAAATTAAAAGTGATCGTCTCTGGGATGAGATTCAAGTAAAGTTTCTCACTCAACATAAGTACTTTACCAAATCTGCCAAAAAGCTTAGAGGAGAAAAAAAGAAAAAGCACCTTAAGGAAATTAAACAGCGCTTAAAAGAAAACAAGTATAAGGATTAATGTTGTTTATTCTAAGCTGTTAATTTTATCCATAAAATCTAGAACAATATCATCTAGATCATCGCTTCCGGCAAGAACATTCATCATCCCATACATTGGCGAAGTGTTTTCTTTGTGGATGTCCGAAGATTTGGATTGTGTTTGTTGAAATTTTGAGATTACTCCATCTGGTAAAATGTTTTTTGCACTTTTCACCAAACCAATCTGTAATTTATCACTAAGCTTGCTAAGTTTAAATCTTTTCACTTCTTTAACAGCAGATTTTAATTCTTTTATGAAAGTTTCCATTACATCTCGGTGAATGTAATTAATGGTAAAATGTAAGCTTGGTGGTAGTTGTTGACGCTCAAAATGCCAGCCTTTTTTATTTAAAACGTCTGCCAGCTGATATACATTAATTGTAGAAGATTGAAAGGAAACTATACTCATATCAGGATTGTCAATTAGCTGAAGATCTTTAATTTCATTTATTCCCTCTATAAGTTGTTTGGTAGATTTCATCGTTTCTTTTGCCATTTCTAGATACCCATCTTCACCTATTCCCTTTAAAGCGGCCCAAGCTCCAGCAATGCACCCTCCTGGTCTTGTTCCTAGAATAGTGGGAGATCCATACACTCCACCACTCCATTTTGTGTACACCGAAAACTGAAACTTACGTAAAGAGGAATCTTTGTAAAGCACAATTGATGCTCCTTTCGGTGAGTATCCATATTTGTGCATATCTGCAGAAATAGAAGTAACTCCTTCTACTTTAAAATCAAAATCGATTAATGGAAAACCTAGTTTTTTTACGAAGGGTAAAATAAATCCTCCGATACAAGAGTCTACATGACAAAGAAGATTGTTCTTTTTTGCTATTTCCGCTATTTCCGCAATGGGATCAATTAGTCCATGAGGATAGGATGGGGCAGAACCAACAAGTAAAATGGTGTTTTTCGAAACGGCTTTCTCCATTTCTTTTGGATCTGCTCTAAAATTTTTAACAGGAACAACAACAAAATCTAATTCAAAATATTTAAATGCTTTTATAAACGCAGGATGAGCTGAGGATGGAATAATAACTTCTGGATGTTTTACCTGGGGTTTGTGTTTTCTTGCCCAGTCTCTAGCGGTTTTTACAGCCAGTAAAATGCTTTCTGTTCCACCTGATGTAATATTGCCTCTAACATTATTGTCTCCATTAAATAAATCGGCACACATTGAAATCACTTCACTTTCCATTCTAGTAAGGGTGGGTGTTGCACTTGGGTTAAGTGCATTTTCAGAGTAAAACTCATCATAAATGCTTTTTATAAGCTTTGCTCTTTCATCACCTGGATAGTACACTAGACAAAAGGCCTTTCCTTTTCTCCAATCGATGTCCTTTAAACGGTACTTTTCTAAAGAATCTAATAGCTGTTTTTTACTAGAACCTGATTTAGGAAATGGAATTTTAGGTTTTTTCATAAAGTAAGTTAATTAAAATTTCTTTTTAAAAAGCTTATGGCGTTTAAAGTAAACACCTTGTTTAAAAGTTCTTCTGGACTATAGCTAAACCATAGGTCTTTTTTGTATTTAGTGGAATGTAAAAATGCAGTTAAATCGTTTTTTAAATCTGGAATTTTAGACATGTTTTCATAGCAGTCAAAATGAGTAATTACTCCATCAAAATCAGTTCCTAAGGTTAATATATCCCAAGCACTTTTTTCGCCTATGGCTTCAATATAGAAAAACATATTGTCTAAAATTAATTTAATAAATGCTTCCTTTTTTTTGTTAGGGTTTTTGATGGAGTTTATTTTTTTTAGAGTTGATTTTCCGCAATGTCTTCCCTTGTCAAGAATTACTCCAATAATCCCATTATATCTGTGAATATGGTTGATTTCTTCCTTTGAAATATTTATACTCCAAGAGTAAAATTTAGTGTTTTTAGTCTTAGAGCTTGCGTCTTTTTCTTGAATAGATTCAGCAAAGCTATTGTATCCATTTACTGCTGTATGACTAGATATTGTAGGAATAATATCGTTTGGATTATTAGTGTTATGCTTTTCAATTAGTTGATAATACTCTACTCTTGAATTAGCACTCATATGTCTAGTGTCAATTAGTATTCTTTTGCCATTCTCTTTACTTAAAAGTGTTTTTAGTATTTTTCTCCCCAAAGGTGTAAATCCACTATTTATTCCTTTTGATTGATCACAAGTAAGTTGGGTTACTGCCGAAAGTGATGTGGCGTGACCACAGAGCTGATTCCAAAAATGGTGCGCAAACGTTATAAAAAAAGGAGGGTGCTCCCAATTTTTTAGAAGTTCTATGTTTTTTAAAAGAATTTTTTCTAATTCATTAGCTGATAATTTCTCACTTGCATTGGTTCCACACCCTAGAACATGAGCCCCTTCAATGGTAACAACAACTGCCATATTTCCTGGTTCTTTATCAATCCAATTGGAGAGATCTTTATAGCTGCTCACCACTTTATAATTGTATTTTCCACATGGAGACGGACCTTGGTTATTTAAAAGAAAATGGTATTGCTGATTAAGATCGCTAAAGTAATCTTCACTTTCTTTGTATTTTTTATATTGTTTTGGATTGATTCCAGAGGCATTTACTATAATCGCTTCAGTATTTCGCTTTCCAAGCAGAAGCTTAGCAAGGGGTTTGTAGTTGATAAAACCTCTTTCTATAGGATATAATGAATCAAATACAACACGTACATTTCCACTGGCGCAATGGTAGAAATTAGATTGAGAAACTTTAGCGATAAAATCTGATAGGCGAACAATTTTTCTTCCTATAAAATTATTTACATAGGTGTTTTTATTCTCTTCCCATAGATTAGTCTTTCCATCATCAGATTGGTTGTGAAACACTCTCATGGTGGGGTGACAATGGATATCTACAAAAAAATTCTTTTTTGCCATTTTAATTAATAGTCAGTAAATGAGCTATTAAGTTAAGTTTTTAGCTGTTAATTATCAAAAACAAAAAAAGCCCCCACTATCTGTGGAGGCTTTCAGCGCTTCTTCTTGGGCTCGAACCAAGGACCCTCTGATTAACAGTCAGATGCTCTAACCAACTGAGCTAAAGAAGCAATTTCTTTATTGGTGGGTGCAATATTACATTAAACTTTGAATTTATGCAATACTTAAATGAAGATAAATTTATTTAAAGTAATTCCCAATTTCATCAATAGTATAAGTTAGGTGTTTATATTTGCTCAAAATTTTAATTATGAGCCTTGTAAGTGTTGGAACAGTAGCCTTTGATGCAATAGAAACTCCTTATGGAAAAACAGATAAAATAATAGGTGGCGCTTGTACCTATATTAGCCTTGCAGCATCTTTTTTTAGGAAAGAAGCTAAGATTGTTTCTGTAGTGGGTGAAGATTTTCCTCAAGAAACTTTAGATATGTTTTCTAGTAAAAATATTGACACTAATGGGCTGCAAATAATAAAAGGCGGAAAAACATTCTTTTGGTCTGGGAAGTATCACCAAGATATGAATACAAGAGATACGCTAGATACTCAGCTAAACGTATTAGAAACATTTGATCCTGTAGTGCCAGAATCGTATCAAGATTGTGAATATTTAATGCTTGGCAACTTGACTCCGGCTGTCCAATTGAGCGTTCTAGAGCGAATGAAAAAGCGACCTAAGCTTATCGTTTTAGACACCATGAACTTTTGGATGGAAATCGCTTTAGATGATTTAAAAAAGGTTATTCAGAAAATTGATGTGCTTACCATTAATGACGAAGAAGCTAGATTACTTACTGGTGAACATTCATTGGTTAAAGCAGCAAAGCACATTTTAACAATGGGACCCTCAACATTAATTATTAAAAAAGGAGAACATGGAGCGTTACTGTTTCAAGGAGATAAAATTTTCCATGCTCCAGCACTTCCACTAGAGGAGGTTTTTGATCCAACTGGTGCTGGTGATACATTTGCAGGAGGCTTTATAGGATATTTGGCTGCGGCAGACGATCAATCTTGGGAAACTATGAAAAAAGCAATTATTGTCGGTTCTGCTCTTGCTTCTTTTACTGTGGAGAAATTCGGAATTGAACGCTTAACTGAAATCACTATCGATGATATTAAAGCAAGAATTAATGAGTTCTCGCTTCTTAGCTCCTTTAACTTTAACAAAGAAGATTTTACTTTCTAGCGTTATCTGTATTTAACAAGTTTTTTGGAGGAGTAATGATTTTCTCCTTTTATAACAAGCGAGTAGTTGCCGGATTGCAATGAGCCTAAGTAAAGCTTAATGTAGTTTAAACCTTTTGTTAGTTCAGGAATTTCTCTCGAGAAAACTAATCTTCCAGAAATGTCATAGCAGTCAAAAGTTAAAGCTTCATTTTCAGTAAGAAATACTTGAATGGTAACATCATCATAAAAAGGATTTGGGTAGGTTCCAAAAACGGTAAAGGCCGTTAAATGTGCATCAATAGCTGCTGTTCCATTTATAGGTTGAGCTGGGGCAAATACAGGTGGTGTTTTGTTGCTAAGAGTTGGGCCAGCAGCCTGCTGTGCACAGTTTTCACCATCAAGTACGTAGTATGCTTCTTCAAAGTATTCTCCAGTCATTACTGCATCAACATCATTTACATAGTAATAGTTACCGGTAACTTTTGTTTTACTCACATCTAAAATTAAGTAGCCGTGTTCAGAAAGGTTGGTGTATTGAATATGGGGGTTGAAAAATTCAATAGTACTTCCAGCAATACCACCCAAAAAACCAAGTCCAGGGGAAGTAACAGAAGTTACTACATATTCTACACCTACTGAACCTGTGCAAGAAGATGCATCGTAATTGCTTAAAGGGATATCGTTTACCCAAGAGGTGTGGATATCTCCTGTCAGTACTACAATATTTTCTATGCCATTTGTAGCAATTGAATCGTACAGTCTTGACCTTTCATAGTCGTAGCCATCCCACTGATCGTCATTTAGAGCAGCACCAAAAACTTCCAAAGGAGCTATCATTACTTGCTGGCCAAGTATGTTCCATCTAGAATTAGAGGTGTTTAACTTGTTTGTCAGCCAAGAAAATTGAGTTTGTCCAAGAATAGTTCTAGTTGGATCACTAGAGGAGCCTCCTTGCTCGGACCTTCCCTGAAGACGCGTATCTAGCATGTAAAGGGTCATTAAATCTCCGTAATTGATCTCTCTATAGATTTGTAAATCTCCTGGTATTGGAGATCGAATAGGAAGCCACTCATGATAGGCTTGGGTGGCATTTGATTTTCTATCAGACCACAGACCTTCAGTGCTAGGAGAATGATTTTGAGCCCCGTCAACATATGAATCATTAGCAGATTCATGATCATCCCAAACATTAATAAATGGATATTGTTGGTGAAGAGATCTAAGGTCGTCATCTAATCTATAATGAGAATACCTAACCCTGTAATCTTCTAGGGTTATAATTTCATTACTTGGCTCGTTATCTCTATCAACAATTCCAGCAGAATATCCTCCTGCTTCATATTCGTAAATGTAGTCTCCAAGGTGCAATACCGCGTCAAAATCATTTCGATTTCTTAGGTATCGGTAAACGTTAAAGTATCCATGCTCATAATTGGAACAAGAAACAACAGCAAAACGAGCACTATCGTTATCTCCCAATGGAGCGGTTTTAGTTCTTCCCCTAATAGAATGATACCCAAGCGATTCAAAATCATAATAATACCAAGTGTCTGGAGAAAGTCCAGAGGCATCAACTTTAAATGTCCAGTCACTATTAATGTGTGCGTATCCATTTCCAGAATTAACAATATTAATCATAGAAGTGTCTGTAGAAATTCTCCAATTAACTTCTACGCTGTCTGAAGATAGGGTGTCGTCTGTAAACCTAGTCCACAAAATAACAGAATTTGACAAGGGATCTCCAGAAGCAACTCCGTGATAGAAAGGATACAATAATGGATCAAGGGATTTTCTTGGAAAAGAGGTTTGACTAAAGGAAAATATAAAAATAAATATAGATAGAAATGATGTGGCTAGTTTCATCTAAAGCTGAAAAAAAGTATTCTCTATTTGCAATATTTTTTAATAAAAATATTAGCGTTTACGTAACCATATTTTCCTGCCATCATTAGATCATTACAACCGTCAACATCTCCTAATTCTATTTTTAATATTCCTCTTAGGGCAAATGCCTTGTCGTAATCATTTTTGATCTCAATGGCCATATTACAGTCTTCAATAGCTCCTTTATAATCTTTAAGCATGGTTTTGGAGGATCCACGCTGCTTGTAGAAAACCTCACTATTTGGACGTAAATCAATAGCAATAGTAAAATCATCAACAGCACCAGTGTAGTTGTCTGAATAGTGTTTGGCACAACCTCTTTGAAAATAGGCTTCTACAAACTTTTCATTTTCCTGAATAGCTTTTGTGAAATCAGCAATTGCCATTTCGTAATTGGTTGCGTTGTAATTTTCCATGCCAGCAGTGTAAAACTCCAATGCTTTTACATTGTCGTTCTGTGTAAAACAGCTAAGGGATAGGAAAAAAACGAAAATAAATAAAGAATAAAATCTATACATATTCAATCATTACTCCCTAAATATAAGCAAATACTTTATAAATGTTTATGCTTTAATGTTGAATTTAATTTTATAAATGACGAATAAATCAAATAAAACGAACAATAATATTATGATTGGGGTGCTTTTGTGGTTAATATTGCGAAAAATTATTTTTTTAATTGTTTGTATTATGACACCACTAATCTGGTTAACTCTTTTTTTAGTTATCCTTTGTTTTGGATTTTTATTTGAAAAGTTTTTAGAGTATTTAAATGTTAAAAACTGGAAGAGAGATATTCCTGAACAAATGAAGGATTATTATCCCGAAACCAAGTACGAAACATCTAGATTATACCATAAAGAAAAGGGACGAATCTCTTTTATACAATCTCTAATCAGTTTTGTAATAACATTTTTAGCTCTTTTTTTTGGTTGGTTTGGAGCCTTAGATACTATTGTGTTGGAATACACAGAAGATTCATTTTTCAGAGCAGCTGCATTTTTTATAGTCTTATTTTTACTGGCAGAATTACTCTCTTTACCTTTTTCTATTTACAACACTTTTGTTGTTGAACAGAAATATGAATTCAATAAAACAACACCATCTACATTTATTTTAGACAAGTTAAAAGGGTATTTGTTGCTGTTTTTTATAGGAGGGGGGCTGCTTTACTTAGCTATTTTAACCATTGAATGGTTTCAAAAGGGGTATTGGCTTTGGCTATGGATGGGAATTACTGCTTTTATGTTGCTGATTAATATGTTTTATGCTGATGTGATTCTTCCTTTATTTAATAAATTATCTCCATTAGAAGAAGGCAGCTTAAAAAGTGAAATTTCACAATTTGCCAAAAAGGTAGGATACAACATAAAAAATATATACATAATTGATGGTTCAAAGCGATCNACAAAAGCCAATGCATTTTTTAGCGGTCTAGGTCCTAGAAAAACAATTGCTCTTTACGACACTTTAATAGAAAAACATACTACTCAGGAGTTGGTTGCTGTACTAGCACACGAAATAGGCCATTACAAAAAGAAACATATTTTCGTTTCTTTTTTATTGTCTATTGTTCAAACAGGAATCACCTTTTTTTTATTTGAATATTTCTTAAATCAAACCANTGTTTCTTTAGCACTAGGAGGGCAGTCAAGTTCTTTTCATCTAGGTTTAATTGCTTTTGGGTTAATCTTTTCTCCACTTGGAATGCTTATTGGCATAGGCATGAATATACTGAGTAGAAAGAATGAATTTGAGGCAGATCTATATGCTAAGGAAAATTACAACTCTACAGCGTTATCAGATGCGCTAAAGAAACTTTCTGTTGATAGCCTATCAAATTTATATCCTCATAGGGCATATGTATTTGTACATTATTCTCATCCCCCCTTATTAGAGAGACTAGAAAAACTTAAGGGATAAGCCCGATGGTAAGAACGATTCCATAATGATCAGAAAGATCTATTTTTTTGTCCTTAATTAGCGTTGTGGGACGAATAACATATTGATTTAGAATCACCTCTTTTTTGGTTTTTTTATAGAAAATATAGTCTATCCAAACGTTGTAATTTGGAGAGTTCCAGCTATTGGTTTCTGCATAGGTATAAGGAAGGCTGTCAACTAAAGGAGTGTTGTTAAGCTGAAGAATAGCCATCATGTCACCATAATACCTGGAGCTAAAGTTGGTGTTAAAGTCTCCAGCAATAAAAAAAGGAATGCTGTCACTTTTAAAAGGTTCAATGATCTTGTTGTAGATTTGTTTATACTGCTTTCTTCTAGCTTCTTGACTTAATGAATTAAGGTGGGTGCCACCAATATAAATGGGTTGGTTTTTCCATTTGCAACTCACCAAAACACATCCTTTTTGAGCCATTTTTTCATTTCCTTTTTCTTTAGAAAATTGAACATGACTAGTATAGGAAATAGGAACTTTACTAAGTATCATTATACCATTTGAAAATTGCAGATTAAACCCTTTTTTGATCGGCATTTGTATGTATGGATAGTTTTCAGATAATTGCTTCTTTAGTTTTCGCTTTATCTCAAAGTCAAAAACTTCTTGCAAAACAACAACATCAAAAGTACTTTCATTAAGGTAGTTAATAATTTCCGGAAGCCTTTTACGTTGTTTTTTTCGAACGTATTTTGAAAAAGGAGCATATAGATTTGGAAGCATTTGAATGTTCCATGACACAATACTAATGGAATCGCTAACAAGTGGTTTTTCTTGAGTGTAAAATCCTGTTGAACCCAACAAAATAAACACACAACAAATAAGTTTCTTTAAAGACATTTCTTTGGGNTTGGTTATTTCAGTATAAGTTTACCAAAATTCCACCTATTATTTATTTCCAAACCGTATATATATATACCTGAAGGGTAAGATTTTCCATTTTCATTTCTTCCNTTCCAATTAATGGTGTTTTGTCCATTGAANNCTCCATAGTTTTTATCAAGAATTGACTGCCCGTTTATGGTCATAATTTTTAACCTCACATTAGCTGTTTGGTTACAAGTAAAAGAAAAGTTTAATTGACCATNTGATGGATTAGGATAGACAGAAATAATTTGATTTTGTTCAGGATAAGTTTGATTATTACTACTAGTGGTGTATCCTGCTAAAGAGTCTAAGTTTAAGTTTTCATCTCCAGCTTGATAGCTCATAAACATCATGTAGACCATAAACATTTCATCCGAAGTATTGGTGCCAGCACAGACTAGTTCAGGAGGGTTGTTTGGATTGTGGCTATTAGATGTTGTATTGTCATAAGTAGCATGAGCATAAACAGTAGATCCCTGAGTAATAATTTGAGGGTATTTGTATTTGTAGAAGCCTTGCCACTCAAAATCCCAACTGGGAACACTAATTAGATTTAAGGTGTCGTTATTGCTTCCTACTGAATAACAATTGATACTCTTCCCAAGTAAATGCATATGAGGGAATATTCCAAATAGAGAGAAAGTAGATGGAATTGTTGTGCCATTGGTAGGAAAAGTAGCGTTAATTGTTTGAATTTGATTAGGGGGAATACAAAAATTCCAATTTTGAATTACAGGCGCTATGTAAACTTCTCTGAAATTAGATACGTTTGATGGGTAAAAATAAAGATGCAGTTTGGTGCTGTCTTGCTGACCAGCAGAACCATAAGGGTAATGCATAGAAAGGATAATATTCGATCCAGCTTCCATTCCAACTCCAAAAGCTAAGTTGGAATCACCGGGAAAAATAGTTGGTAGTGACCCAGGAGCATATTCTCCTATTAGCTTTGCAGATGATGTTGTTGGGCCCATACAATGCCCAGAAGTATCTGTTTGAAAAGAAGAAGAGGTGTCTATGTAAATTAAAGAATGGTGTACAATTTCTCGATTACCGGGTTCTACTTCTACAGCTTTAATTTTTCTGCCTTGTGTTAAGCCCGATGGAATTACAAAACACACATAATCATCATGATTAACGGCATTACTAGTATAAACGGGGGCAGAAATTGTTAAGTCTGCAGGACCTAGTGTTGGCCCATTTGTAATATAAGAAGGATAGGGAGGGGCAAGAGTTGAATCGCCTTGTGGAGCACCGGAATTTACCCAAGATTGAATGGTGCTAATTTCCACAGAGGACAAAACTCTCTCATGACTAAATCTGGAGTAGGAAGTGTCTGGAGGCCAAGGAGGCATGCTCCCGTTAGAAATACTGTATTCAACAAGAGATCTATTGTTGTAAACTTCAGAGTAGGAAACCAACGACATAGGACCAATTCCTCCAGTGTGATGGCAACCGCTACAATTTTCATAAATAATGGGTGCGATGTCTTTAGAAAAATCAATTGACTTACTACTTGAACTCGAATCAAAAGAAAAAGTCGAGAAAAGCAATAGTAATAAAGAAATAAAAAGCAGTTTTTTCAAAAGTTTTTTCTTTAAAAGATACAAAAAACTCTTAAAATGAGAGGGTTACAACAAAGAGCAGAAAATTTCTGCCATCATACATCTTGCGCTTCCTCCACCAATTTTCTCAATTGTTTCTAGGTTACTGTGGAGTATTGGATTAAAGTTGGAAATAGTATTTTTTTGATTTTCGTTAAGACTATTGTATGCTCGGGTAGACATTACCAAATAAGTTTTATCTCCAATTACCTGAAGCATATTTCCTGCAAATTGATTAACCTGATTTTCTGAAATCTCAATTATTTTTTTTCTAGATTTCAAAAGAGAATCTTGAATCTTCTGCCTTTCAAGTTGATTATCAATTGCATCTAAGCAAACAATCGCATAATGGTCTGCAATGCAAAGCATAACATTGGTATGGTAAATGGGTAGACGTTTGTTTTTTACCGTTTGATAGGCGGTGAAATATACTGCGGAATAAGAAAAATCTTCACAGAATTTCAGCACTAAATTTAGCGAGGTTCTCTCAGAAATAGCTGCGTAGCAAATCTTATTTTCTCTGTCTAAAATAAGACTTCCTGTACCTTCAAGAAAAAGATTGTTTTTCTCCTGTTTTGAATAGTCTTGAATATTGGTAATCTTAAAGTTGTATTGGGTTTTTAACAGTTGAATAATATCGTCTCTTCTTTCAAGACGTCTATTGGGTGCAAACATTGGGTAAAGAGCAACAGTTCCATTTTCATGAAACGAAACCCAGTTATTTGGGAAAATAGCATCGGGAGTTTTTTGTTTAAGTGAGCTTTTAACAGTAATAACATTTACACCATTTTCTTTTAATTTTTCTACAAAAACAGAAAATTCGGCTAAGGCTTTTTGTTGAATTTTAGAAGGAGTTAACTCAGATAAGCTCTGTTGATAGTAGTTGTTAACTGCTGTTTGAGAATTGAACCCAAAACAAGTAGGTTCAATCATTAAAAGATGTCTGGTTTTTTGTGACAATATAAACGGATGAAAAAAAGAGGTCTCGATCGGATTCGAACCGATGTAGATGGTTTTGCAGACCACTGCCTAGCCACTCGGCCACGAGACCTTTTTTAAAGAATGAACAAAATTACAATTTCAGATTAAAAATACAATTTATTCTTCAACGATTACCGAAACATATTTTACATCACCATCAATAGGTGGATTAATTTTTCGTATTTCAACTTTACATTTTAAAATTAAACCGGAAGAGCTTTTAAGTTTCTCTAAAATTCTATAGGCTACAGTTTCAATTAACTTCGAGGGAATGCTCATTTGTTCTTCAACAATTTTATTCACCTTAACATAATCGATGGTGTCAGAAAGTGAATCTGTTTTGGAAGACTTAGAAAAATCACAGAACAAATCAATATTTACTTCAAAAGTGCCACCAATTTTTGTTTCTTCCTGCAAACAACCATGAAGGGAGTAACAACGGATACCATGTACTCTTATAATGTTCATATTGATGTTTCTTCTTTAATAGCAGCAATTTTTAAAAGCCCGTTGTCAAACCTTGATATCACCTCTTTTTTACCTAGTAATGCGGCTATTTGAAACATTGAGGGGCCCATTCCTTTTCCTGTTACTAAGAGCCTGAAGTTGGGAAGCGCTGCACCCATTCCTAACTCATTTTCTGAAAGGTAGGCTTTAAATTCAGCCTCAATACTTTCTGCACTGAAATCAGTTAATAAAGAAAGCTTGGATTTAAGCAGTTGCATATTGGCAGGAGTATTTGCTTTCCATTTTTTTCTAAGTGTTTTTTGATCGTAATCAGTTGGTGCATTGAAAAAGTAATCGTCTAAAAGCAACTCATTAATAAATGAAGCTCTCTCCTTCATTAGGGAAACAACTTTTTCAATGTATGCTACATCAGCATTAATTTGATGAGTTGACATTAGTAATTTGGTTAACTCTGAATTTGATTTTGCACGCAAATATTGCTGATTGAACCATTTGGTTTTGTCAGGATCAAATTTAGCGCCACTCTTTCCAACTCTTTCTAAAGAAAAGGCTTCAATAAGTTCTTCAATTGAAAAAAGTTCTTTGGAATCTCCAGGATTCCATCCTAAAAATGCAAGCATATTAATAAAGGCTTCATGGAAATATCCTTTTTCTCTATAGCCTGAAGAGACTTCATTGCTAGAAGGATCTTTCCATTGCAAAGGAAAAACAGGGAAACCTAGTCTATCTCCGTCTCTTTTGCTTAGTTTTCCATTGCCATCGGGCTTAAGAATTAACGGTAGGTGAGCAAATTTTGGCATTTCTTGTTCCCAGCCTAAATATTTATATAATAATACATGAAGAGGAGCCGAAGGAAGCCATTCTTCACCTCTAATAACATGTGAAATTTTCATGTTATAATCGTCAACAACATTAGCAAGATGATAGGTGGGCATTCCATCACCCTTGAAAATCACTTTGTCGTCCATGTTGTTGGTGTTTACAATAACCCAACCTCTTATCTCATCATAAAATCGAACATCCTCGTTTCTAGGCATTTTGATTCTAATGGTATATGGATCTCCATTGGCTAGTTTTTTTTGTGTTTCATCCTCCGAAAGAGTTAGTGAGTTTTTCATGGAGTTTCTAGAAATCACATTGTATTGCCAGTTAGGCATTTTAGCTTTTTTTGCTAAATCTCTCATGTTTTCTAGCTCCTGTGGTGTGTCAAAAGCATAGTAAGCAAACCCTTTTTCTATTAAAAGATCTGCATACTGTCTGTACATTTGTTTTCTTTCAGACTGTCTGTATGGACCATATTTTCCGGGATTAACAGGGCTTTCATCTGGGCTTAAACCACACCAGTTTAAAGCATTAATTATATAGTCTTCTGCTCCTGGAACGTAGCGTCCTTGATCAGTATCCTCAATTCTTAAAATAAATGTACCCTTATTCTTTTTTGCGAAAAGATAGTTGTAAAGCGCTGTTCTTACCCCCCCCATATGAAGTGGTCCAGTCGGACTAGGTGCAAATCGTACACGTACAGTTGTATCAGACATTGTATTAAAATTTTCGCAAAGATATTCTTTTCATTGATTTAATATCAATAATCCAATGATTCTAAATGGAGTTCGTAAGGAATTACTTGTTGATGGAAATAAACTGAAATTCAGATCTTCTATTTAAGCTGTGCTCTTGTTCTGAGCATAGATCTGCTTGGTAGCAATTGTTTACAAAATTGGTGGCCCCAAGCGATTTGGTTTTAATTTGATTTGTAGCTACTCCTTTAGCGATTAAGTATTTTTTAATGGAAAGGCTTCTGTTTTTTGATAGTATAATGTTGTATTGACTGGTTCCTCTACAATCTGCATAAGAAGAGATTTCAATAGCGGTATCTTTTTCGTTAATTAATTTTTGAGCTAGTAAGTCAAGCTCTTTTTTGGAAGCAGAAGTTATTAAATACTTGTCGTATTCAAAATAGATGGGTTTAACAACAAAGGGAGAAGGTTCAATATCTAGTGTTTCTTTATCAAGAATAATTTTTTCAGGAATTTTGTCTCCCATAGGAAGCTCAATAGTTTTTGGGTAGTAGCCATCCATAGATAGTTTTAATGTGTAATTCGTATTTGGACTAAGTTTTATTTTAAAAATACCTTTTAAATCTGTTGTAGTAATGACTTTTTTCTCGGTTTCGTTATTGAATAAGGTAACAGTAACTCCTTCAACAGGTTTATCATTGGTAGAATCTACCACCTCTCCTTCTGAGAAGAAACCTGAAGGCAAGAGAATGATATCAGTTGGACTATCGGGATTCCATTTTTCTCCAGTGTAAATATTCTCCAAGCCTTCGTATCCTTCTGTTGAAGCAATAAGCTGATAGTTCTGATTTTTCTTAAGCTCGTAATTGTAATTTCCAAGGGAATCCGATATGGTGGTTCCAATTAACTCACCATCACCATTGTAAATTTTAACTTCTGCACTATCTACAGGATTACCACTTTCATCTAGTACTTTTCCAGAAACATAAGTAACCAGTTCTTTGTCATTAGTTAGAAGGATGTCGTTTTGAGACAAGGTATTGTAATTAGAATCAGCAACTAAGGAAATTTCTCCTTTCAATGATCCGCTAGATCCATTTAACCTGTTTAAAGAATCTGCAAGTAATGCAATTTGATAGTAACCAGTATCATTTGAAAATATGGTTAATAGCCTTGTTCCTTCATTAGAATAAAGCTCTATTTTGGCATCTGATATGAATACAGCGTTATTGGCAATTGTTTTTCCTTGAGCTGTTGGGTGGGAATATAAATAGAGATCTCTTTTTTCATTCCCCTCCCAATCTTTTCCTGTAAATATACTTTCATCATCAATCATTCCTTCAGTAGTAGCAATAATTCTATAGTTTTTGTTGCTTGACATGTCAAAATGATAAAATCCATTTTCATCAGAATGAGTTCTGGCGATTTCAACATTTGAAGAGTCAAATAATCGAACTATAGCACCAATTACAGGAAGGCTATCTTTTGAATAAACAATTCCTTCAACAAAAGCATTGGGGTTAAAAATGATCATGTTTGAAATGGAATCTGTAGCATAATTGTCATTGGTTAGGATGGATAAATTGCCAGTTTTATTTCCTTTAGAGCCAATTATTAAGTGATTTTTATTTTTCTCAGCAATAAATTGATAATAACCATTTGTATCAGTTTTTATAGTAATTAGCAAGCTGTCATCATTGTTAAACAACTCCATTTTGGCAGATGGTACTGTTTGGCCATCTTCATCTGAAACATAACCTTGAATGGTAATGGCTGGAACTAAGTTTAAATCTTGTCTTTCATTTCCTGCCCAATCTTCGTTGGTTTCAATGGTTTTTTCAGCTGCATAGCCAACAATTGAAGCCTTAAGCTCATAGCGCTCATTGTTGTCTAAATCAAATCGATAGATTCCGTTAGCAGCTGTTTTTAGCTGTGTAATTTCTTTGTTTTGGGAGTCTAATAAACGAACAACAGCTTTGTCTTGCTTGCTGCCATCCTCGGCTAAAACAAAACCTTTAACGTATGGAGGAAGATTGGTAAAGTGAACAATATATATGTCGTCATCTCCCGCTCCATTATTTCTATTGGAGGTAATCATCCCATAACTTTCATTAATTGGATGAATACATATTCCAAATTCATCTGCTTCAGAATTAATAGGAGATTTTAAGTTAATTGGTTGCTGAAGTGTGTCGTCAATAATTTTGGAAACAAATACATCATGCCCTCCAATGCCATTTCTGCCATTTGAAGAGAAATAAAGTTTATTGTCATCGTAGATAAAAGGATTTAACTCGTCTAGGGAAGTGTTTATAGTTTCTCCAAGGTTTTCAGGTTTACCCCATTTTCCTTTTTTATTTTTTTGAACCTTGTAAAGGTCTGTTCCTCCAAATCCTTTTGGATGATCACTTACAAAATATAGTGTATTTCCATCGCTAGAAATTGAAGGCTCACCAAGTCCGTAGTTTCTGGAGATTCTTTTAATGTTTAGAAGCTTGTTTTTTCTTAATTTATGCTTGCTTCTATCGATAGTTGCAGTGTATAAAAGTGAATGTTTTTCGTAGTTGGGTTGCCATCTATTTATAACGGGAGTTCGAGTGTAATATAGCTGGTCCGTTTCAGGATGAACAGCAAAAGATCCAAGATTAAAGTTTTTACTTTGGGCAACAATAATTGGTTTCCCTATAGCTCCTTGTTCAATAGTTATTTCTTTTTGTAAAGAAAGTTTGTCTTCCTTTACAGGAATGTATACTAAAATAGTTCTCGGAGTGATGTTTAACCCATAGTCTAGTGATTCAATGATTTCTTCTTTTAGCTTTTCTTTCTCTTCTTTTGATTTTGCTCCTTCATAAGCAGAGTAAAAGTCTATGGTTTTTCTTTTTTTAATGGAGTCGTATTTAAGTTCAGTGCAAATTAAAATCCCTTGATTGTAAAATTTAGGTGAATATTCTGCAAGAGTTGAATTAACACTGCCAAGTGATTTAACAACAGCTTCAGTTTCTAGGGTGTCCCATAAGAACAATGAATCTAATGATTGTAGCTGAAGCTGAATTAATTGGTTGTTAGAGTCTGCTGTAGCAATGGATTTAAATAGATCGCCTGCTTCTTCCAAGTCTCCACAGTTTTTTACACAAAGTGCATAATAATAGGCGAATTCTACATTTTCAGGATTTTCTTTTGAGAGTTTGTGAAATTGTTCTTTTGCAGAACGGTAGTCTTTAACAAAGAGATATGAATATGCTAGTTTTTCTTTGGCCTGTTGATCTAAACTATCTGCAAGAGAATAATATTTAATTGCACCATGGTATTCGAAATTGTCAAAAAGAGCATTGCCAATTTCTACCTGACTGTAAAAGATAATACTAGAAAAACAAACTAATAATGTTGCAATTAATTTTCTCATATAAATGCCTTTGGCAATAATTTAGTTAGCGCTAGAAAAAGATGAATAAATTCGGTTTCTTTTATGCCATGGCGTCTTTTTGGCATTTTTACTCATTTTTATTCCTAAATAGATTTCATGAGATCCAGTGTTGTATGTTTTAATATCGGACATTCCAAGATCATAGGAATAACCCATTTCAAAAGGCCCAAAGTCTGCACCAAGCATAATGGCTAAGGCGTCATCCATCCTATAAGAGCAGGCTAGCCAATATGCATCTTTAAGTATAAATCTTAGATTACCATCAAATTGATAGGGGGCATTAAACATGTATCTAAAAAGTACTGATGGTTCAATAGCGAAGCTTGACCCTACTGCAAAAACATATCCAGTGTTGGCGTAAATGGCTCTATCAAGAGTATTAGAAACAGGAGTGGTTAGGTCAAATAAATCACTTTTAGTTTCTAATAAATGAAATCCAGTAACTCCAAGGTAGTGTCTTTCTCCATACCAGTACATTCCAAAATTAACGTCAGGGATAACTTCATTGTTTGTGCTATTCATAACAGCAACATCATCTGGAATTTCAGTAATTAATCGGTCTCTATCTAAAACAAATTGAGTTAGAGAACCAGAAAGACCAAAAGAAAGCTTAGATGATGGCCCGGTTTTAACTTGGTAGCTAAATGCACCACTTAGTCCAGTTCTTCTTGTAGGTCCAGAGGCATCATTAAATAAATGAATACCAGTGCCGACATTTTTCCCTAGGTAGGTGTGTCCCATTAAGTTTTGTGTAACTGGAGCCTCATCCATTCCCATCCATTGCCTTCTAAAAGTAAAGGTTAATGGAGAGTAGTTTTTTGTCCCAGCAACAGCTGGATTTATAGCAAAGCTACTAAACATGTACTGACTATTTAATGCAATTTGCTGACCATTTACATGGTAAATCGAGGCAGAAATAAAAACAAGTAGTAGTAATTTTTTCATAAAATTATTTTTTATCTAACAATTGTAATAGGGCCATTTTGATCAACACCGTTTCCGAGTTGTAAAATGTAATAATAGGTTCCAGCAGGAAGAGCCTCTCCTTCATAAATTCCATCCCAGCTAATCATAACATCATTAAATTGGGCAACTATTTTCCCCCATTTTGAGAAAACCGTTAGCTGAGCGCTTCCATAGGATGAAAAGTCTAAATTCCATGTGTCGTTAATGCCGTCTCCATTTGGGGTAAAGGTGTTGGGCATTTCAATACAACCAAGTTCTTCAGAAATGTTAATAGGCCCATGCAGTGTTGAGCAGTCGTTGGCATCTGTTACTATAACAGTATAGTCTCCTGGTTGAGCATACATTAAAGGGGCTTCAATGCTTCCATCAGACCATAAATAAGAGTAGAACCCAGATCCACCAGTAGTATGAAGGTGGATAAGAATACCTCCTTCAGAGCAAGATTCTTGTTCTATGGTGTGGTAAACATTAATTGGGCTTTGGGTAACGGTTATGTTTTCACTATCAGTAACTGTGCAGCCCCCATAAGAGTAGGTGTAAGTTATGGTATGTGTTCCTAGGCCAGCAGAATAAGGATCAAATGTGTTGTTAGAAACTCCATTTCCACTATAGTTCCCTCCAGATGGAATCCCACCAGTAAGATCAAATGGAAGAACATCTACTCCACAAACATCATCAAAGGATAGTAGGTTGGTTTCTAAATTGTATACTGCAACAGTAACACCAATACAGTCGGTGGGTTCACACCATCCACCTTCAGCTCTAACGTAGTAGTTGGTCGTGGAAGATGGAGTTACAACAACAGAAGTGTCTTGGAAAATGGTGTCTCCATTAGAGTCATACACAATTGCTCCACTAGCATCTGTTTGATAGAAATTGTTGTAAGTAGTGTCTATTGGTGTTCCAGCCCCACAATCTCCTTTATACCACACCCAAACTCTATTGTAAAGTAAATCATTGCCATAGTCTGGTCCTAATACGGTTCCCATCCATAAGACAGATGAAGCCCCATCGCATATTTCTGTTGTTGATGCTTGAATTGCTGTTGGTGGCGAATTACTTTCCATAATTACGATATCTTCACTAGCGGTTCCGCTACATCCGTTAGGATCAGTATAGGAATACGTGATGGTATGGTTTCCTGGACCAGCAACTAAGGGGTCGAAAATTCCCCCGTTAACTCCAGTTCCAGAGTATGTTCCTCCAAGTGGAGTTCCTCCAGATAAGACAAAAGAAGTGGAGTCGAATTGACAAATTGTGTCAAAAGGGTTAAGGTTAACGGTTAAATCAAAAACATTTATAAAAATGCTTACACAGGCAGTTGGGCCACAACCACCTCCATTACCTCTTACATAGTACATTGTAGATGTTGTTGGAGTTACAATTATTGACTGACCAGTTCCAATAACCCCACTTGCGCAAGAGCCTTCATACCAGGTCCATTGGGCACCACCTAATGTATCTAATGCTCCACCATTAACCGTTAGGGTAGATGAGCCACCAACACAGAAATTATTATTGGACGCTATTATGGATCCAGGAGAAGTAGATCCGGCTAAAACATTAACTTGAACTGTGTCACAAGAAGACACGCCACAAGTGCCAACACTCTGAACATAATAAATGGTTGTGTCGGTTGGATTTACAACAATATTATCTCCTACGCCAATAGGAACAGCACCACATGCACCAGTATACCATGTAATAATGTAGTTGGAGGGAAGTGAAGCTGAATAGTAGGCTGTTAATGTTACAGGATCTTCTGGACACACTCTGTAATCACTAGCCTTAGCGGAGTCTAGGGAAATTGCTGCAGGAATAACTGAGATTGTTGTATTGCTACAATTGGTATTTCCACAAGCCCCTTCAGCTCTGACAAAATAATCTGTTGTGGAAGAAGGATTAACAGTTATTGAAGCACCGCTTCCCTCATAAATTCCACCACAAGATCCAGAATACCATTCCCAGCTATCTCCAGATCCTAAAGAGCCTCCAACTACATCAAGAATGATTAAATCTCCAGAACATATATTAGTATCAGAAGCAAGAATGCTTGTAGGATCTGTTGATGGATTTAAGACAGTTACAGTTGAAGAAACACAAGAGGTTGTATTACACGTTCCATTTGCTAAAACATAGAAGGTTTCAGTTGAAGTTACATTAACGTTATTAAAAACACCAGACGAATTACTTGCAATAAGTGTTCCGCCACAGCCTCCAGAATATAGCTCCCATTGAGCCCCAGCACCTAAAAATCCGCCATTAACAGTAAAATCAACTACTCCACCAGAAGAACATAAAGTGTTTGTTGATGCAGCTAAACTTGATGCAGGTGTTGATGAATCTTCAATTGTTATTGTAACAGAATTGGAGAAAAAATCACCACAAGCTGATGTCATTTTTCTTCTATAGCAGGTGGTTTGAGATATTGGGCCAGGAAAATAAACATTAAAATTTGCACCAGTAATGTCTGTAAAAGCACCAGTACATCCAATGTCTTGTTCCCATTGATAGGTAAAATATCCTCCAAATGTTGGGCTTCCCCCAGAACCATCATCGGAGCTAGTTAATCCAGAGGGAGAAATGCCTGAACAAATGGTTTGGTCACCAGCGATTGTACCTGGGTTAATCCCTCCATTTGGACTCCAATATACTTGAATTTCTGCTTTGTATTCGGAAGCAGAGCCATTATTTACTTCTCCAATAATACTTATTTCATCCTCATTCCAAGTACATGGAGGGTTGGTGAAAATATCTATAGTTTGAGTGCTGCCGTAAGTACTGCCATTTGAACCAGCAGGAGCAAGAGATTCATCACCATTTAAGCAAAAACCACCTGATAATGGGTTGGCATTAAAGGGATCATATGAACAATCTGAACCACAGCCATCTTCCTCCCAACACAACATCCAGGTTGAAAATGAGGTAGCTGCTGAATTTGTGCCGTTAAACCAAGGAGCGTTTACGTTATACCAACTGTTGTAAGGTTGAGTTGTGTGATAGCAACCCGAGTTTTGCAATGCGCCACCAGCATTATCTTGCATTCTAAGGTACCATGTTGGATCTTCATCTCCACTGCCATCAGAATCATCTGCAGCAGAATACAATCGATCAATTAATACATTGTAGTCTATTTGGGAGTAAATGGGGAGAAGAAAAAAAAGAGGGAGAAAAAGTATAAATTTTTTCATAGATGAAATTTTGTATCAAATTATATCTTCCAAGATCAAAAAAACAAAATAAAAAATAATGATTTTTGAAATTTTAAAAATAGTAATACGTTAAAAGTACTAAAAAGGTTTGATGTATTTTAGTTATTTAGATTGATTTTATTATTTGATAAACAAAAGATGACATCTGAGTGACAAACAAAGGTTTTTTAGGGTTCATATAATTTATGACTAATTGCATCCTATAAACAAAAATACGTTAACATAATTTCACGTCAATTGTTTCCATTGTCGTAATTAAACAATTAATTTAGTCCACAATGAAAAAGAGCAGGCATTCAAAAAATAATTTTACTGAACTTTCAACCATTTTTGGAATTACGTTGCTTTTGGTTTTGCTTGGAGTTTTTGCTTATTTTATGCTTTCAGCAAATGAAAAAGCAAAAGACATCAAAGAGCAATTAAGTGTTGATGTTCTTTTTCATGAGGAAGTAGCAATTTCTGAAGTGTTACAAATTGAAAAAGCTCTTTCTTTAAAGCCTTATGTTAAAAGAGCGCAATTTATTTCAAAGGATTCTGCAAAAGCATTAATGATGAAACATGTTGGTGGGGATGCTTTTGATATATTAGATGGAGCTAATCCAATTCCCCCATCCATTCATGTTAATTTAAGTTCAGATTATGTAAATCCTGATAGTGCTGCTGTTTTTTCAAGTAGGTTGTTAAAAGGCAATGAGCATTTGATTTCCGAAGTTTCTTACAGTGAGGCTCAGTTTTTAGAGATAGGAACAGTCTTTAAAAATTTCGAATTAATTCTGCTTATTATAGCTGCTATTTTACTTTTTATTTCAGTAATTCTAATAAACATTACTATTCGATTAGCAGTTTACTCTAAACGATTTACAATTCGAACCATGCAGTTGGTTGGAGCTAAATCAAGTTTTATTAGGAGACCATTTTTGTTTAAAGCTATTTTGAACGGATTTACATCTGGTTTACTTGCCATTATAATTCTTGTTGTGCTTTGGAAAATTTTTTCCAATTTTAATCCTGATGTTGTTGCTCAAATGAGTGAATCTGAAGAAATTCTTCGTCAACAATTGCTCAATTTTGGTTTTATTTTTGGTGGGATACTTATAAGCGGAATTTTTATAAGTCTGTTTTCTACTTTTTTTGCACTTAATAGATACATATGGGTGAAATCTGAAAAACTCTACTAAATTTGCATCATGAGTACTACAAAAATGTCTTTATCAAAAACAAACTATTTGTTAATTATTCTTGGTTGTATAATTATTACTCTAGGCTTTGTCTTAATGTCTGGAGGTGGCACAGAAGATCCGGCATTGTTTAACGAAGAGGAATTGTTCAGCTTTAGAAGAATTACTTTAGCTCCTTTTTTAACAATTGTGGGTTATATGGTTGTTTTGGTTGGTGTTTTAAAACGGGCAAAAAAAATAATTCCCTCTGAGTCTGTTTCTTCAAAAGAAAACTCATAATAAATTATCTTACATTGGATTGGCTTCAAGCAATAATCTTAGGAATTATTCAGGGACTAACCGAATTTCTTCCTGTTAGCAGTAGTGGTCATTTGGAATTAGCTAAAGTTGTTTTTAATTCTGATTACAGCTCTAAGGAAAGCCTGTTAATGACTGTTGTTTTACATTTTGCAACTGCCATTAGTACTATAGTTATATTTCGAAAAGAAGTAGTGAGTATTATTGCTGGTTTGTTTTCAAAAAATGACAATACTCAAAGAGTTTTCTCATTTAAAATAATTATTTCCATGTTGCCTGCTGCTGTTGTTGGTGTTTTTTGGAACGACTTAATTGAGTCACTTTTTAACGAGCAGGTCTTGCTTGTAGGTATTATGTTAATTGTTACTGCTTTGGTGCTTTATCTTGCAGATAAATCCAAACCAACAGCAATTGATGTTAGCTATAGAAATAGTTTTGTTATTGGGGTTGCTCAAGCAATTGCTATTCTTCCAGGTATATCAAGGTCTGGTGCCACAATAGCAACATCCGTCTTGCTCGGAGTTGATAAAGAATCTGCTGCCAGATTTTCTTTTTTAATGGTAGTGCCTTTAATTTTTGGTAAAATTGCTAAAGACCTATTTAGTGACGATTTGGTGGTTTCTTCTATTGATGCAATTGGACTTTCTTTTGGATTTATAGCAGCATTTATAACTGGACTTTTTGCTTGTAAATTGATGATTTCTCTAGTTAAAAAAAGCAAACTAGTTTATTTTTCAATTTATTGCTCTATTGTTGGAATAGCCGCCATTGTATATTCTTTAAGTTGAACCTAGAAAAAAAATATGATTTTCTAAATGGTGAAATTCTTGTTTTAGATAAACCGTTGGGTTGGACCTCATTTGATGTGGTTTATAAAATAAGAGCCGCTATAAAAAAGAAGCTTCAAATCAAGAAAATTAAAGTGGGTCATGCTGGAACTTTGGATCCTTTAGCCACAGGAGTTTTGGTTTTGTGCACCGGAAAAAAAACAAAACAAATTGATACTTTTTTAAATGAAAATAAATCATATGATGGAGTAATACAGCTAGGTGCTACAACACCTTCTTATGATTTGGAAACTGAAGTTGATAAGGTATATCAAGAAAAAGAATTATCAGAAAATGATATTTTAGAATTAACGAAAGCTTTTACAGGGGCTATTCAACAAAAACCACCTATTTTTTCCGCTAAAAGAATAAAAGGCAAAAGGGCATATGAGCTAGCTAGAAAAGGTGAAAAGGTTGAATTGCAAAGTAGAGCTGTTGTTGTTCAGGATCTAGAGCTAAAGTTGATAGATAAATATCAATTGGCATTTAAAATAAATTGTTCTAAGGGGACATATATTCGTTCATTAGCAAGAGATATTGGAGATTTTCTTGAAGTAGGAGGGCATTTAATACAACTTAGAAGAATAGCTTCAGGAAATTTTCATATAGATGATTCTATTTCAGTTGAAGAAGCCTTAAAAAGGATTCAATCCTAAATAGGTTTTATTTTGCTTGTTTATTTACTATTTTCGTCCCCCCAAACAAAAATGTTTATAAAATGAAATTATCTCAGTTTGAATTTGACCTTCCAAATGACTTAATCGCTGAATTCCCTAGCGATCAAAGAGATGAATCTAGATTAATGGTAGTTCACAGAGACACCGGAAAGATAGAGCATAGGGTTTTCAAAGACGTGTTGGAATACTTTGAAGATGGAGATACAATGGTAGTTAATGACACTAAGGTTTTCCCTGCTAGAATGTATGGAAATAAAGAAAAAACTGGTGCTAGAATTGAAGTTTTTCTCCTTAGAGAATTAAATAGAGAAAGTTTATTGTGGGATGTTTTGGTTGATCCTGCCAGAAAAATAAGAATTGGTAATAAGTTATATTTTGGAGAGAACGATGATTTAGTGGCGGAGGTTATAGATAATACTACATCTCGAGGAAGAACACTTCGTTTTTTGTTTGACGGACCCTATGAAGAATTCAAACAAACTATAACAAACTTAGGAATGACCCCCTTGCCTAAATACATTAAAAGAGAACCAGTTCCCGAAGATAAAGATAGGTATCAAACCATTTTTGCAAAACAAGAAGGTGCTGTTGCTGCTCCAACCGCTGGTCTACATTTTAGCAAGCAGTTAATGAAAAGATTAGAAATAAAAGGGATTGACTTTGCTGATTTAACACTCCATGTTGGGTTAGGAACTTTTAGACCAGTTGATGTTGAGGATTTAACTAAACACAAAATGGATTCAGAACAACTCTTTATCCCAGAAGCTACTGCCAATAAGGTTAATCAAACAAAAGCAGCGAAGAAAAAAGTTTGCGCCATTGGTACAACGGTAACTAGAGGGTTAGAATCTGCTGTTTCTGTAGAGAAGTTATTAAAACCTTTTGACGGATGGACAAATAAATTTATTTTCCCACCATATGAGTTTAGTATTCCAGATGCTATGATTACTAATTTCCATACACCTAAATCTACTTTAATAATGATGATTTCTGCTTATGGAGGGTATGACCTAATCATGAAGGCTTATAAGGAAGCAATAAAAGAAAAATATCGTTTTTACTCTTATGGTGATGCAATGTTGATCCTTTAAGTACTTAATATTTATTATCTTAATAACCCCGTTACTAACGGGGTTTTTTTGTTATGGCAGATAAAAAAGACATAAGAAAATTGTCACTTGATCAGTTAACTAAGGAAATAGTTGATATGGGAGAGAAGGCATTTCGTGCCAAGCAAATTTATGAATGGATATGGAAAAAAAGAGCCATTTCATTTAGTCATATGACCAACTTGTCAGAAAATTTAAGAGCTAAGCTTTCTAAGGAATATGAATTTCATGCCATTAAACTTTCCGATTCACAGGTTAGTAATGATAGAACAATTAAAAACGCTTTTGCTCTTTTTGATAATGCAATAATTGAAGGAGTTTTAATCCCCACACCCAAAAGAATGACAGCATGTGTTTCTGTTCAAGTCGGGTGTAGCTTGTCTTGTGCTTTTTGTGCTACAGGAAAATTAAAAAGAGTAAGAAATCTAAACCATGATGAGATTTACGATCAGGTGGTAATGATTAACAGTCAAGCTAAAGAAAAGTACGACATTCCTTTGTCAAATATTGTCTTTATGGGAATGGGAGAGCCATTATTAAATTATAAAAGTCTAATTGAATCCATAGATAAGATTACGTCTCAAAAAGGACTAGGAATGTCTCCTAAAAGAATTACGGTTAGCACTGCTGGTATTGCCAATAAGATTAAACGACTTGCAGATGATGGTGTGCGATTTAATTTAGCGCTCTCTCTTCATGCGGCAAACGATGAAAAAAGAAATAAAATAATGCCCATTAATGAGAGTAATAATTTAGAGGTACTGAAAGAGGCGTTGCGTTATTTTTATCAAAAAACCAAGACTAGACCTACTTTTGAATACATCATTTTTAAAGATTTTAACGATGAAATTCAAGATGCTGTTGAGCTTGTAGAATTTTGTAAATCTATTCCATCTAAGGTTAATATTATTGAGTACAATGCTATTGATGATGGTCAGTACCAACAAGCAGACCCTGAAAAAGTAGATGCGTTTGCCGCCTATTTAGAAAGCAAAAATATTATCGTCAATATTAGAAGAAGCAGAGGAAAAGACATTGATGCCGCTTGTGGTCAGTTGGCAAATAAGAATGAAGCCATAAAAAAAGAAGATGTTTTTTATAAAAAAGAGCTAAGCTAATTTTTTCACTCCTTTTCTTAAAAAGTAATAACAGGTAATTGCAGATAAAATATCTGAGATTGGGAATGAGTACCATATTCCATCAATTCCAAAATATATTGGAAGAACAACCACAAGGGGTATTAAAAATAAGCCTTGTTTAGTAATGGTAAGTAATAATGCAGGAAGAGCTTTACCAAGAGCCTGATAGTAAGAAGGCCCTATAAGATGAAAAACAACAGTTGGAGCGGTAATGAAAAGCCAAAAAATAGCATCTGGAGAGTAGTGAATTAATTTTTTATCATGAGTAAATAGCTGAGGGATTAATGGAGCAAAATAGGTAAGTATAAAGCAGATAATTGAAGCAATAATAAAACCATAAACTAAAGAAAGGGAAATGGTTTCTTTAACTCGATTGTATTTATTAGCTCCAAAGTTATATCCAACAATAGGCATAAATCCTTGAGCGATTCCAATTAGTGGAAAAAACGCAAACATGGCTAATCTGCTTGCTAGACCATAAACAGAAATAGCGGTCTCTCCTCCCATTTCAGGGATTTTGCCTCCGTAAAAAAACAAAGATGTATTTAAGACAATAGCAAGAAGACTCAAGGTAGCCTGCCTAACAAGATTTACAGATCCTAGCTTGAAGATTTCAGTAACAATTTCTTTGTTGAGCTTAAATTTGCTAAGTACAACTTTTAGCTCTCCTTTTCCAGCTAAATAAAAGTAAAAGATATATAAAGCGCACCCTAAATACGAGACGGTAGTAGCCCATGCAGCGCCAGCCATTCCTAACCTAAAATAGTCTATTAAAACATAATCTAAAATAATGTTTACAAGCGATGGAATTAGCAAAACCACCATCGCAATTTTAGGTTTTCCCTCGGCTCTTAAATTGTTGTTGGCCATCATGGAAATGGCTAAAAAAGGAATTCCAATTAGCACAATAGAGAAGTAAATATCTGCTAAGGGGAAAATAGCTCCTTTTGCTCCAAATAGATTTAATATAGGGCTAGAAAAAAATCCACCAATTAAGATGATTAAAAAAGCAAGAACTAATGTAAGACAGATTTGATTGTTAAAAGATAGCTGAGCTTTTTCATTGTTGCTGCTTCCCAAGGCACGAGACACAATTGAGCCACCGCCAATTCCAATAGACATGCCAATTGCAGAAAGTAAAAAAGAAATAGGAAAAATTACTGAAATAGCGCCAATTGCTAATTCTCCAATATAGCGGCCAACAAAAAAGGTGTCTACAACCATGTTTAAAGACATCACCATAAATCCAATAGCAGCAGGCATAGATTGGGTAAAAAGCAGTTTTTTTATGGGCTTTTCACCTAGAGCGTCTGAAGTGTTTGTAGAGGGTCTCAAAAAGAGCTTAGATTAAGTTGTTTTCAATAATGTATTCCGCAATTTGAACTGCATTTGTTGCTGCCCCTTTTCTTAAATTATCTGACACTATCCAAAGGTCTATCCCATATTTAACAGAATAATCTCTTCTAATTCTGCCAACAAATACAGCATCCTTGTTGTGTGCTGTTATGGGCATTGGATAGAGATTGTTTTTAGTGTCGTCCTGCACAACAACTCCGGGGATAAGAGCAAGTTCTTGTTTGATATCTGCTAAATTAAAGTCGTTGTTTAATTCTACATTTACAGATTCGCTATGTCCACCAATAACAGGAACTCTAACAACAGTTGCAGTAACTTTTATGTTGTCAGTACTAAAGATTTTATTGGTTTCTTGAACCAACTTGATTTCTTCTGTTGTATACCCATTTTCTTGAAAATCCCCTCCATGAGGTAAGCAGTTTAAGTCTATTGGGTGGGGGTATGCCATTTTACCATCAATTTTAGCTCTCTCATTGTTGAGCTGTTTAACAGCGGCAACTCCTGTACCAGAAACAGATTGATAAGTTGAAATAACCAGCCTTTTAATGCCGTATTTTTCTTGAATTCCCTTAAGTGCTAATACCATTTGAATGGTTGAGCAATTGGGATTAGCGATTATTTTATCGCTTGAATTAAGTAGATTAGCATTAATTTCTGGAACAATTAGCTTTACATCGGATTCCATTCGCCATGCAGATGAATTATCAATAACAGTTGTCCCAGATTTTGCAAATAATGGAGCCCACTTTTTGGATAATTTTCCACCAGCAGAAAAAATAGCGATATCTGGTTTTTTTTCTAACGCTTGTTCAATGCCAATTACGGTAACGTTTTTATTCTTAAATGAAATTACTTTTCCAATGCTGTTTTTTGAAGCAACGGCAAACAAATCAACTGCAGGAAAATTTCTTTCTTCTAAAACTTTAAGCATAACATTGCCTACCATTCCTGTTGCACCAACTAAAGCTAATTTCATCTGATTTTTTTAATCAAAAGTAGTATATTTATTGAGTATTATAATGAGGAAAAACTTTTTAGAAATAATCTTAGTCGTGGTTGTTTTGTGGCCACTAAGCTTAATAGCTCAGCTCAATGAAGATTTTTCTGATGGCGATTTCACTTCTAATCCGGTTTGGTTAGGAGATGTCTCCGATTTTACTGTTAACCTATCAAATGAGCTTCAGCTAAACGCTCCAAGTGTTTCTTCTGTTTCTTATTTGTCTACGGAAACTGGATTACTTGATTTTTCAAACAACATTATTTGGGAATTTAAAATCAATCTGTTGTTTAATCCATCAAATTCCAATACAGGTAGATTCTATTTAGTTTCAAATTACGAAGATTTAAATGGTGCATTAAACGGATATTATCTACGAATTGGGGAGAGTGGGGCGGTAGATAAATTAAAATTGTATAGGCAAGATGGACTTACTTCTTCATCTGATGAATTAATATGCACGGGGATGTATGGCGCATATGGATCCTCTCCAAATGCAAGAATTAGAGTCACTAGAGATGTCGCTGGAAATTGGTTAATTGAAGCTGATAGTTTAGGTGGAACAAATTTTATTTTTGAGGCAGGGGGGACAGATACTACTCATCAGTTTTCAAAATACTCTGGAGTATGGTGTAAGTATACCTCTTCAAATTCTACTAAATTTATTTTTGACGACATAATCGTATCTGCAAATGTTATTATTGACAATGATCCTCCTACGGTAGTTTCTGCTGTTGTTACGGCAGAAAACAGTATTGATTTATCGTACAATGAATCAGTAACCACATCGGCAGAGGATATTAACAATTATTTTCTTTCTGGTGGAAATGGTCAGCCATTAATTGTTGTTAACATCAATAATTCCTACCAGCTGATTTTTAACGACTCTTTCCTAGCTGGAGACCAATTGAGTTTAGACATTTCTAATGTTTTTGATTTGTCCAATAATTCATTAACAACCACTATTCCAATTACAGTTCCAGACACTGCTTTTTCTGGTGAGATCATTATTAATGAAATTTTGTTTGATCCCTTTACTGGAGGAAGTGACTATCTTGAGCTTTATAATGTAAGCAACAAGTCAATTGATTTGTATGGTTATATGATTGCGGATTACGACAATGCAATAGATAATTTTAAAACTATCACTACACATTATATTTTAAATCCCGAATCTTATGTGTTGCTTACAGAAGACTCTATTGCTACGGCTAATGATTTTTTCCAAAACAATTCACAAGTTTTTTTGGAAATGGATTTACCTACTTTTCCTAATGATTCTGCAACAGCATACGTTTTAAACCCTGATAGTGTTGTGCTAGATTATTTAAGCTATTCTGATGACATGCATTTTGATTTAATTAACAATGTTGAAGGAGTTTCACTGGAAAGAATAGGTTTTTCTTTTCCTTCTAATAATCCCAGTTCTTGGCACAGTGCAGCGGAGTCTGCTGGTTGGGGAACTCCAGGTTTGGAAAACTCGCACAACTTTAGCTCTGTTGTATCAGATTTGTTGTTTAATGTAGATACTCCAGTTTTTTCCCCAGACAGTGATGGTTTTGAAGATCTTGCAATTTTCTCTTATCAAATGAATTCTCCCGGTAACGTTGCTAACCTAGTTGTCTATGACAAATTGGGAAGAGTTATTAATACCTTGCTCTCAAACGAGTTATTGTCATCCGATGGGGTAATTACTTGGGATGGAGTTATGTCATCTGGAGATAAAGCGCCAATAGGAATTTATTTAATCTACTTTGAAGTTTTTGACCTTAATGGAAATGTACAAGTAGTTAAAAAAACGGTTACTCTTAAATCCAAAATTTAGTTTATGGTATAGTTGAAATAATTGATTTCAATTTTTCCCTTAGAAACTTCATTAAAAGTGTCTTCAGAACTATATCCCTCTAAATCTCCAGTTAGTAGTGCGGGTAGTTTTTGATCTTTAACATCGAATGTAACTATGGCTTTTGAAGGTAGTTTGAAAGGATTGTTTTTGTAAAATAAATTCGCTGTATAACTTCCTTTATCTTTAGTGACAAAAGTCATTTTGCAAACTTCGTTATTATTATTTATCCAAAATTGACCTGCAACAATAGTTGATTCAATATCAATAGGAATGACTTTAATTACAGCACAAGGTTGATTGTTTATTAGTTGATCTTCAAGGCCTATGGCAACAAAATCGTTGGATAGTAATTTTGTTGAAGATGAGGTAAGTTCGTTTTTAGGTAAGAAGGCAAAGCCCTTGATTTTATAATCTATTTTTTCAGGAGAATGATACATCATTTTTCCTGTTCTTTCTTTCATGTTAATAAACTTAACATCTATTTTAATGGTAATGTCACATTCATATTTAGGAGTAGATAATAGCTGGTTTAACAACTCTAGCATTCTATTTTTAGCGTCTGATGATTGAGCACTAACCGAAAAAGCAGCACAGAAAAAGAGAATGTATAGAAATAACCTCATGATAAAATATCTTTGTTTTTAAAATGTATAATCCCAATTACATTAAAAATTACAATGTAAATAAGCTGTACGATAATGGCATTGTAAATGGGGGCTTTAGCTAAGTTAAAATCAAAAAAGTATTGCCATTTTACAAAATGAGTTGTAAAAATATAGGGCAATATGGATTCGAAAAAAGTTGCTCCTAGAGTAAATATGATGTTCAGCACAATAATAATTGCAATTGTTCCAACAATCGGACCAATGGCGTTGTTAACAAATGAGGATATCATTAATGAGAGTGATGCAACAACCAGCATTGAAAGCAGGCCCATTGAAAAGGCACATAAAAATCTCCACAGAACATCGTCTTGAGTGAAAACACTAACCCCTCTTCTAAGAACGATAAGGTCTCCTTGGCCAAAAAGTAATTGTCCGGTAATAAAACACAATACTGCCGTGAATAAAACTAGTAAAAAGGAATAGATAAAACCTGTAATGGCTTTCGCAAAATATATTTTTGTTCTACTGTAAGGTTTTTGTAAAAGAAGTCGTATTGTGCCTGAGGAGGCTTCTCCAGCAATTGAGTCGCCAGTTACAAGGCAAATAAGGATTGGAATATGAATAATTAAACTGTTCAGTAGGATATAGGTCATTAGGCTGACATTGATGATGCCTCCCTCTAGTCTAAATACATTTTCCAAATTTTGTATTCCCATTGTTACAAGCGAATCGCCTTCGAAATACATGGCACCTTGAATAGCGATAACAATTATGAATATGGCAAGGAATCCAATATAGGTTCTTGGGCGCTTGAAAATTTTAAAAAGCTCTATTTTAATTAAAGTAATCATTCGGTCCATTTTAAAAACAACTCTTCCAACGTCCTTAGCTGTCGAACCTCATCAAGTTGGATTTTATTAGCGGTAATTAGCTCAATAATTGAGCTGATTTTAGTTTCTTGAACTGCAGCAATAATAAATTCGTTATCTATAAAATGGGATATTTTATGCTGTTCAAAAAGCTTCAAAAGTGGTTGCTTATTATTAGTTTTAAAACGAACCTTCATTTTTTCACTTGCCATAAGATCAGAAACGCCACCTTCAATTATTTTTTCTCCATTATTGATTACAAGCATTCTATTGGCAATTTTCTCAATTTCAACCAAAAGATGGCTAGAGATAATAAACGTAATGCCCATCTGAGTATTAATTTGTTGTATTAACTCTCTTATATCCGCTTGGCCTTGAGGATCAAGACCATTAGAGGGTTCGTCAAGAATAACAAGTTCTGGATCATGTAAAATTGCTTGCGCAATTCCTAAACGTTGCTTCATCCCCTGAGAATAGGCACCAACTTTTACATTTTTTTTTGCAAAAAGACCAACTTGATTTAAAATAGTATCGATTTTAGAAAGGTTCTGAACATTTGATAAAAGAGCAAAAATTTTAAGATTATCGTAAGCCGTTAAGTTGTTGTAAAAATTTGGACTTTCAATTAATGCACCAATTGAGTGTAAGTAGGATCGGTCTTTAGTGCTTACAATATGATTATTAATAGCTATTTCTCCACTTGTTGGATGAACTAATCCTAAGACCATTCTTAGAGTAGTGCTTTTACCTGCCCCATTAGGACCTAAAAACCCATAAATATCACCTTTGTTTACCGAAAAAGTAAGGTTTTTAACAGCATCAAATGAAGAAAATTTTTTAGAAAGATTATTTACAGACAGTATCGGCAAAATTCAGCTTTAATGTTATTTTTTAGTAAATGTAATGTCCAATTTCTTTATTAGACAAAATGTTAAACTTATTTTTTTAAAGTATCTTGACAACTAATAAAAATGTCCGGAGTCTATTATTTTGGATCTGATTACATTAATTTAAGTTACCATGATTAAACTTTTTATCTCTGTTGTTCTACTCGGTTTTTCATCTTTATTTTACACACAAAATAACTCTACAAATACCACAAAAATTGAAAGGCCAATTTATCACAAAGCAAGAATTTATTATGGATCAACCATTGGATTAACCCTTCTTGCTAATCAAGGAGTTCCTCTAGATCACTGTAAGCACAAAAAAGGCATTTATGTGGAGTCTGACTTTTCAGAAAATGAGCTTGCTATTGCTAAGATGTTGTCAATGCAAGTAGAAGTCCTTATCAATGATGTTTCTAATTTTTATGTTCAGCAGAATAAAGACCTTTCTCCAAACTCTTTTGGAGTGAAAAACGGATCGTGTTCATCTTCTGGATCTCCAACATATGCTACACCATCTAATTGGGAGTTGGGTTCTATGGGTGGTTTTTACACCTACAATGAAATGCTATCAGAGCTAGATGATATGGTTAATCAATATCCCAACTTAATTACTGCTAAAGCTCCCATTTCAAATTTCCAAACTTTTGAAGGTAGAGACATTTATTGGTTGAAAATTTCAGATAACCCTACTATTGATGAGCCAGAACCAGAAATGCTATATGATGCTATTCATCACGCAAGAGAACCTTGTGCTATGCAGCAATTGATTTACTACATGTGGTACTTGTTAGAAAATTATGCTACTAATCCTGAAGTTCAAGCAATAGTAGATAATACTGAACTTTATTTTATTCCTGTTTTAAATCCTGATGGGTTTGTTTACAATTGTACACAGGATCCTAACGGAGGTGGCATGTGGAGAAAAAATAGAAGAAATCACAACAATGGAAATTATGGAGTCGACAACAATAGAAATTACGATTACATAGATCCTCAAGGAAATAGCGTTTGGGGAACAACTGGAATAAGCTTTAACACTAGTAGTGATGTCTATCCTGGATCAGGGCCTTTTTCAGAAGTGGAAAATCAAGCTATGAAGTGGTTTTGTGAAAATCATGAGTTTAAACTTGCTATGAATAATCATACTTACGACAATTCTTTGCTGTTTCCTTATGGATATGATAACAATCAGTTTACACCGGATCATACAACTTATCTTGCCATCTCTGGAATGATGACCGAGTACAATGGGCTAGGAATGATACCTAAAATTAGTGCTTCCTTATACCCTGCCTCTGGAGACTCTGACGATTGGATGTACGGAGCAGATTTAGCAACTAAACCAAAGATATTTGCGTTTACTCCTGAAATTGGGGATAATGGCTTTTGGCCACCTGCTAATGATATTGAGACTATTTGTAATAGCATGGTCTACACCAACTTAACAGCAGCACATTTAATTACCAACTACGCGTCATTAGTTGATGGGTCTCCTTTAACAGTTGATAATACAAGTGGGTACTTTTTATATGAATTGCAGCGTTTGGGGTTAGAAGACCCATCTAATTTTACAGTTAGTATTAACCCCATAAGTTCAAATATAGTTTCTGTTGGAGGATCTAATGGTCACAATAATCTATCATTATTACAGGTGGTTAATGATTCCATTTCTTTTCAGTTAATCGGGTCAATTGCTTTAGGAGATGTTATTGAATACGAACTAGTGGTTGACAATGGACAATATTTAGAAAGTTATTTGGTCTCTAAAATTTATGGAACACCAACAAATGTACTTACCGATAATGGAAATAATTTAGCCAATTGGACAGTTTCTCAAACCTGGAACACTACCACTAATGACTATTACTCTCCAAGTTCATCTATCACTGATTCTCCAAATGGTAATTACAGTAACAACATCAATAAATCAATAACACTCAATAATGCTGTAGACTTAACAAATGCTGTTGGTGCAAACATGACTTTTTGGGCAAAGTGGGAGATTGAAGATAACTGGGATTATGTTCAGGTAGAAGTTTCTACAGATGGGGGGAGTACTTGGACACCTCAGTGTGGTAAATATACTAATGAAGGGGGTCCCGATCAAAATGCTGCTAATGGTGAGCCATTGTATGATGGGTTTCAAACCTCTTGGGTTAAAGAGGAGATTAATTTGTCTGATTATTTAGGTATGTCAATCTTAGTTCGGTTTAAGATTATTGCAGATCAAGGAGTTAGAGAAGATGGCTTTTATTTTGATGATTTTCAAATCAATATTATTACAGGATGCTTAAATAATTCTTATTCAACCATTAATGAAAACGCATGTAATTCCTACACCTCTCCAAGTGGAGTTATTTACAATACTTCTGGAACATACACCGATATAATTCCAAATGCTGCTGGCTGTGATAGTATTATAACCATTAATTTATCAATAACTGCCATTGATACTACTGTAACTCAAAACGGTTCTACACTTTCTGTTGCTCCCACTCCTTTTGCTGCTTATCAGTGGTTTGATTGTGATTTAAATCAACCAATAATTGGCCAGACCAATATGATTTTTAATCCTACAAATTCAGGAAACTATGCTGTTGAGGTTTCTGTAAACGGATGTGTTTTGATGTCTTCTTGCTACTACATAGACATGACCAGTATAAGTAATGGTGTTTGGGCCGGAATTACAACTCACCCTAATCCCGTAGGTGATGTTCTTAGTATTGAAATTCCAAATTTAACTAGTGAATTAGAAATTACAGTTTTTGACGCTCAATCGAAACTCATGGAAAAATTATATCGAACCAATTCAACAACTGTAAAATTGGATTGTTCAAGCTATTCTTCTGGATTTTATTTTGTTAAACTAAAGACTGAAGATTCTTTTTATAATTTTAAAATCGTTAAAGACTAATCTTTGTATTTTAATAAATAACTCAAACAAATTTTTTCTATTGATTTATTGTAGATATTTGTTGTAGATTATGTCCTTAGTGGTAGATCAAATAAAGGCTCCTGTGGCTGAAGAAATGAAGAATTTTGAAGAAAAATTCAAATCTTCTATGAAAAGTGATGTTGCACTTTTAGATAAAATTACCAATTATATTATTAAAAGAAAGGGGAAACAAATGCGTCCTCTTTTTGTCTTTTTATCAGCGAAAGCTTGTGGGCAGATTTCTGAGGCTACCTATACGGCTGCTTCTTTAATTGAACTTTTGCATACAGCAACATTAGTTCACGATGATGTAGTTGATGATGCGAATGAAAGAAGAGGCTTTTTTTCTATTAATGCACTTTGGAAAAATAAAATTGCAGTGCTGGTAGGAGATTTTTTACTTTCAAGAGGGTTGTTATTAACTACTGAGAAGGGACATTTTGATTTACTTGAAATTGTTTCCAAAGCGGTAAAACAAATGAGTGAGGGAGAACTTTTACAAATGGAAAAGGCAAGAAGGTTAGATATTGATGAAAAAGTGTATTATCAAGTCATACAGCAAAAAACAGCGTCTTTGGTTGCCTCTTGTTGTGCAAGTGGGGCCCAATCGTCTGGTGCCTCAAAGCAAATAGTTGATGCCATGTATGAATTTGGTGTAAATGTGGGTATGGCCTTTCAGATAAAAGACGATATTTTTGACTTTGGATCCTCTAAAGAAATTGGAAAACCAACAGGTATTGACATTAAAGAACGTAAGATGACTCTTCCACTTATTTACACCCTAAATAAAGTAGACAGAAAGGATAAAAACAGAATAATAAACACTTTTAAAAACTATAATGAAGATCCTGAAAGAGTGCAGGAAGTTATTCAGCTAGTAATTGACAACGGTGGTATCGAATATTCAGAAATAAAAATGAACCAATACAAAGAGATGGCGCTGAAGTCTATAGAAATTATTGGAGAAAGTGAGGCTAAGAAGTCGTTGATTTCATTGCTGGAATATTCCATTTCAAGAAATAAATAAATACTATTTTTATAAGATGAGTGATTTACAGACAATAGTAAAATCATTATCTAAAAGTCCTGGGGTTTATCAATTTATTGACAATTCCAACACCATTATATATATAGGAAAAGCAAAAAAT
The DNA here is from genome assembly GCA_002716065.1 of Crocinitomicaceae bacterium. Taxonomy (GTDB): domain Bacteria; phylum Bacteroidota; class Bacteroidia; order Flavobacteriales_D; family Parvicellaceae. The sequence continues at coordinate 64,664 of PAZE01000001.1, forward strand.
TTAAAAAGTAGAGTTTCCTCTTATTTTAACAAAGCACAATTTGAAAACAAAAAAACCAAGCTTCTTGTTTCAAGAATTTGTGATGTTAAAACTATAAAAGTAGATACGGAGATGGATGCTCTTTTACTAGAAAATTCTCTCGTAAAAAAGTATCAACCTAAATACAATGTTCAGCTAAAGGATGATAAAACGTACCCTTGGATTTGTATTAAAAATGAGCCTTTTCCTAGAATTTCAATAACAAGAAGAGTTTTAAAAGATGGGGCTAAATATTTTGGGCCATACCCATCAGTTAAAATTGTAAAACAAGTGGTAGGTTTTCTAATTGACAATTTTAAAATTAGAAATTGTACCCACGATTTAAAAAAACAACACCCTTTAAAAAATGAGTTAAAAACTTCAGTTGAATATTACATAGGCAATTGTAAGGGATGCTGTCAGGGAGATGTTCCCGTTGAAGAGTACGATAAAAGAATAAAGGCAGTTTCAAATGTGCTAAAAGGAAATGTTAGTGGAGTAATTAAAGAGCTAAAGCAACAAATGCATGCCGCTTCACAGAATTTTCATTATGAAAAAGCTCACGATTATAAGCTAAAGATAGCTGCTCTTGAAAATCATCAAGCAAAATCAGCTGTTGTAAGTAACAAGATCTCTAATGTTGATGTGTTTACAATTGAAGAAGATGGTTTTTATGCCTACATCAATTATTTAAAAGTAATAGAGGGAGCCATTAATCAAAGTAGAATGATTGAGGTTAAAAAAAAATTAAATGAGCATAAATTAGAATTGCTAGAAAAGGCCATTGCTGATGTTATTCAGCAATCAGAATCGCCAATTTGTGAGCTCATTCTTCCATTTGAAGTTAAATTGCCTAAACAGTTAAAAGTTACCATTCCTGAAAGAGGTGAAAAGAAACAACTTATAGCAATTTCTCAAAAAAATGCGTTTTATTATAAACAGGAAAAACAACGAAAAGAAGCGCTTAAAAACCCTCAAATTTCTACCAACCGAATTTTAAAAACTATTCAGAAAGATTTGCGATTAGCAGAACTTCCTGTTCATATGGAATGTTTTGACAACTCTAATTTTCAAGGAGAAGAAGCCGTTGCGGCTTGTGTTGTTTTTAAAAATGCAAAGCCAGCGAAAAAACAATACAGACATTTTAACATTAAAACGGTTGTTGGGCCAGACGATTTTTCTTCAATGGAAGAGGTGGTATATCGTAGGTATAAAAGGCTGCTGGAAGAGAATAAAGCATTGCCACAATTAATTGTTTTAGATGGTGGAAAAGGGCAACTTAGTAGTGCTGTAAAAAGCTTAAAAAAACTAGGTATTATTGGAAAAGTTGCCGTAGTTTCTATAGCAAAGAAGTTGGAAGAAATTTATTTTCCTGGCGATAAGTTTCCACTATACATAGACAAGAAATCTGAATCTTTGAAAATTATTCAGCAAATGAGAAATGAAGCACATCGATTTGGGATTAAGCACCATAGAAACAAACGAATTAAAGTTACCTTAAAGTCAGAGCTAACATCAATTGAAGGAGTTGGGGAGAAAACAGCACAATTGCTATTTCGAGAGTTTAAGTCTATTGATGAAATAAAAACAAAAAGTGTTGATCAATTGGCCGAGGTGGTAGGTCTTGTTAGAGCCAAAAGTATATATCACTATTTTTTGACTAGCTAATTGGTTTGCTTAACACATCTTTAGCTTAAATTTCTTTTATTGTTCATCTATAAATAGTAATTTTAATTGTTCTATTTGTAGAGTATTGATAAATGTTTCTAAACATATTTACGATTTGCTATTTGATCACGATTGTGTGATAATTCCAAATTTTGGTGGGTTTGTGGCTAATTATGCATCTTCAAAATATGATTCCTTAACCAACACTATTACCCCTCCTAAAAAGCATTTACTTTTTAATAAAAACTTAATTAACAACGATGGGTTGTTAGCCCATAGGGTGAGTTCAGCTGAAGGGCTTCCGTACGACAAAGCATTAAGTGCTATTGAAGATTTTTCGGTCAAACTAATTAAAAAACTGAATTCTGAAAAAAGAGTAGAGCTCCTAGGAATAGGAATCCTTTTTTTAGCTCAAGGACAATATAGATTCAAAAGTGATGAAACCAATTTTTTAATTAGTTCATTTGGCTTGCCTGTTTTAAGTGTTGTTCCACTACAGCCTATTTCAAAGCCAACTGGTAAAGATCAGACTCCGATTATTCCCCTTAAAGAGAAATCCCAGCAAAATCAAAAAACACCTAAAAGGTATTGGTGGGTTGCCGCTGCTTTGCTCCCTATCTTTTTTTATACTGCTTGGATTCCACTTAAAACCAATTTGTTTACCGATCATTCAAAATTTCATTACTCTGATTTAAACCCCTTTACTTTTAGTAAGAAAAACAATTATTACAAGAATAATCTTGTCTTTTGCAACAACTCTCAATTTTCAGTTGATCAGAAATGGGAAGCCAAAAATCTTGAAGCTTTCTACCAAAAGTATCCTTTAGATGAGCAGGCTTCATTTGTTGTTGTTCGGCTAAAAGAGCCTGCAGTAACAACTTTTGTTGATGTTTCTGGTGATGTAATTGTTGCTGACAATAGTGTTAAAAAGCAAAGGTATTATCTTGTTGGTGGTTGTTTTAAGAAAAAATCAAATGCTGAGGGGTTTTTACAAAGTTTGTTGGAAAAAGGATTTCCGGCTTCACTTATAGATAAACATAAAGGCCTTCATAGAATAGGTATTAGTGGTTTTGATTCTAGAAAACAAGCAAAATTAGCACGAAAAAAAATTCTGAAAGAACACGGTATTTCTTCATGGGTTCTTAAACTAAAATAGTTTTATGAGTGGTATTCAACCTTTAGACATGAAGGTAGTTTCTAAATTAATGCGCTATTGTGCATATAGAGAGCGCTCTAAAAAGGAGGTTATTCAAAAGTTGCAATCTTTAGGTGTTGGTTTTTCGGACCCTTATTTAGATTATTTGACAAACAACAATTACTTGAATTTCTCACGTTACGCTCATGCTTTTGCTCTAGGGAAATTTCGAATAAATAAATGGGGAAAACAAAAGATAAAACAAGCCTTACATTTAAATGGAGTGGATCATGATTTAATAAATACGGCTGTTTCAAGTATAAATGATGAAGATTATACAATTACCCTTAATTCTTTAGCTAAAAATAAGTTAAAGGATATCAAAGGAAAAAATGAATTTGAAATTAGGTCCAAAGCATCTCGCTATTTAATTTCTAAAGGATATGAACCCGAATTAATAAAGCAAGCTTTGGATGGTCTTTTAAAGGACTAAAATTTTAAAGCATACTGGCAGATAATTGTTCTTGGAGGTAAAACATTAGCAGGCCTATTGCTGTACTCTCTATTAAAAACATTTGTCATAAGAAGAGAAAGCCTAGAGGATTTTGTTACTCCAAATGAAAGTCTAGCATCACATACTATGTCTCCAGTTCTTCTAGCATCTCTATATGGACCATAACCAGGAAGAATTTCTACTGGAGCACCATTAATTACTACACCAGGGAGTGCTTCGGTAAAAGCCTTGTCTACATTGGCCATAAAGCTAGTATACCTTATACTTGCTCCAAAAGCAACTTTTTTATAATCAACTTGAAAATCAATTTTTGCCATGTGTTTGTTTCGATATTTCAAAGTTTCAGAATCTGGATCACTAAAGGTTGCTAAGTAAGCTGAATCTGGGTCAATTGCAGTAGGATTTATGTAGGTGTATCCGGCTAATGTGCTGATGGTAAAATCTCCTATATCTCCTTGTCCAACAATAGACGCTTCAAAACCTGGAATATTTGCATTTTGTATATTGTTGCTACGGGCTCCTAAGTAATTAGCCAAAACTCCAAATCCATTGGCCTGCACAACGGCCGCAAGTTCTGCATCAGTAATGTCTGCTCCATCTAAGTTGTAAAATCCAAACATAAATTCCATCATGTCTGTATATTGAGTTAAGAATCCAGAAAGATCTAAATATCCTTGAAAGTTTTTGATTTTAAATCCCTGTTTAATTCCGATTTCTGCACTCCATCCATATTCAGGTTGAATGTTGGCATTTGGGAAAATATTTAATCCTCCAACAAATGTTGAAATGTATTTTTCAGCAATTGAAGGGAATCGATATCCTTGGCCATATGATGCCCTTATAAAAGTATATTCCATTGGATTATAAGTTGCTCCTAATCTGAATACTGGTTGAAAAGGGAGTGTTTTGTCTATAGATAAAAGCTTACCTTCAGTAAAGACAGAATCAATTCTATAATATTCTAAACGGGTTCCTCCAGTTAGCGTTACTTTATCCCATTTTTTATCAAGCTGAAGAAATCCTGCAATATTGTTTGAGGTGTGGTCTCCATAAAGTTCAGAAATAACATCAGTAAAAGAAAAGGTAAGTCCCGTAGTTAAAGAAAGTTGACTATCCCAACGTTTCTGAAATTGATATTCTGCAAAATAATAGTTTGCTGTTGCTGCTTGATTGGTGTTGTTCTTATTGTCAGACCTAAATAATCGAGTTCTTATATTGTGCTTATTGCCGTTAGTATCCAAATAGGTGAGGTATGGATCAATCATTATTCGAGTGCTCGAGTATTCACTTAAAGTAGTGGTAGCAGTATCTGTTCCTCCTAGAGCATGGAGCACACTGTCGGCATTAGCCCAAATAAAGAACACACTACCATCATTAAAGTTGGTATTAATATTAAGTCCATAGGTAAGTCCATCAATTTTTTCAGAGTAATGTTTTAGCCCTCCATTTAAACGGTAACGATTTTCAAATGAACCTTTTCTATATCCTTGGTCTTGCATGAAGTTTCCCCCAACAACCAATTCGTTGTTCTTTCCTAGTTTTCTAAGGTGAGTAAAGTTGGATTGAACGTAGTACTGTGCTCCATCCCACCAAGTTTGTTGATCTCTTTCGGCAATTGAATCACTCCCATTAGATGCTGTTAATGCTCTATTGAAATATCCTGGAAGATAATAGCCGTTTGAAACAGTGATGTTGGTAAGAGGTTTTTCTTTAGGATATTTAGTTCTAATGTTGATTACTCCATTTAGTGCAGATGAACCATATAAAACAGACGAAGCACCTTTCAAAATTTCTATTTGTGCAATGTTTTCCATTGGAATAGCGCTAAATTTAATATCGTTAGCATCACCAGCAAGCATGGGCATTTCATCCACCATAACTAAAACCCTACTTCCCGCACCATAACTCCATCCGCTTCCGCCTCTAATGCTTATTTGATTTTCATTTACTTGAACTCCAGGAACCTGCTCTATAATTGCCTCGGCATCTCTAGTAGCCTTATTTTCTATTAATGCCGGCTTGATTATAGCCATAGAAACCGGAACCTCTCCAAGCTTTTGCTCGTATTTGCTTGCTGAAACCACTACATCGTCCAGTTGATTTATTGATGGGTTAAGCGTAAGATTAATCGTTTTAACCTCTCCGGCTGAGAGTGTAATGGATTTAGTTACGGTTTTATATCCAACATATTTAAAGTCTACGTTATATGTACCAGGTTCTGTTGAAATGGAATACTCTCCATCTAAATTGGTAGAAGCACCATTTCCAGTGTTAAGAACAACATTTGCACCAATTAAAGGTTCATTGTAGTCTCCGTCCATTAGCACTCCTTTTAAAGTGGCATTTTGTGATTGAATGGTGTTTAAAAATAGTCCAGCAAGAAGAAAAAGTAAAATTCTATTCATTTAGAGTATTTAAAAGTTGCTAAATTCGCTTAAAAGCAGAAATAAACTTCAATTTATAAAATAAACAGTAATTAAAAACTAAAAAAATAGATTATTCTTTTGGCTTACTGTATTTGTAGTCTATTTTTTTGAGAATATCTTTGGTTTTCACTCCTTCTTTATAAACAACATGTAGAATAACTTTACCTCTTTTGGAGTATACTTTCATAGCCCCATGTTTTTTGTTGTCTTTGTAGTTGATTTCTGATTTAATATTTCCTCTTCTGCTAAATTCTTTAGCTACTCCATTTAACTTGCCTTCTTTGTAGTTGAGTTCTCTATTTGCAATTTCACCACCAGGATAATAGTACCTCCATAAGCCATCCTGCTTACCTTTATAATAGGAACCTTCAGAAACCAATTTTCCTTGAACTTGATCGAATGATTTTGAGGGGCCGTGTTTGTATGATCTTGGAACTTCACGATTAGATAGTTTGCTTTTTTCAACAAATGTTTTATAACTTTCTTGATCTTTTAAAACTCCTTGAGCTGTCCAGTATTTCCACAAACCTGATTTTAAATCATTATTATATTCTCCTTCATATTTTTGTTTACCATTTGGATACCATCCCTTCCAAGCTTTTTCCATTAGACCGTTTTTGTATGACCCAATATCTTTTGACTGACCGTTTTCGTACCAAGAAGACCATAATCCATCTTCCATTCCTGAAGAGTAGCTTCCTTTAAAAGCAGTGTTTCCATTCTCATACCAAGTAGTCCAGATTCCATTTTTTTTGTCATTTTGGTAATCTCCTTTTTTCCAAACTTCTCCACCAGTATAGTAAAAAATCCATGGGCCTGTTTTTAACCCTAATTCAAAAGCTCCTTTGTAGTACAATTGACCATTTGGATACCAAAACTCCCAATGGCCATCTTGTTTTCCATTTTTGAAATATCCATTCATGTCTTTTTGTCCATTTTCAAAAAAGTAGCTCCAAAATCCATTTTTATCGCCATAGGCATAATCCCCTTCAATTACTTTAGTTCCATCAACTAGATATTCAATAAACTTGCCATGTTTTTTACCTCTTTTGTACTCATAGAGCTGAAAATCTTGATCTTCTACAAAGTACCTTTCTTTCCATAATCCATCTTTATACCCATCCAAATAATTGCCAGTTATTCGAATGCTTCCATTAGCATTCCATTCTATGTAAGGACCATTGGCAAGTTCATTTTTAAATTCTTTAGATACTTTTTGTTTCCCAGAAAAATAAAAAGTTTCAATCTTTCCATTTCCATCTGAGATGAGTTTCTCTCCTTTTGAGTTGTAATACTCTATTAAATACTCAGTGGTGTCATTTTCTTTATGGCGTGTTGTTTGATAAGGGGTCCCATCTTCATAATAATAATTCCAAGTACCTAATTTAAAGGATTCAAATTCTGCTAATTTAATTTGCCAATCCATGAAATTTGTGGTGTCTGAAAGAAAATTTTCTGGCAACCCACTATACTCTCCTTTTTCTGCTAATTGTCCATTTTCGTAGAAAGCCTTAAATATAGAATCTGCAACTCCTAAAAAGTAAAAGGCCTGAATTTTTAGCTTTCCATTTTCGTAAAAAAAGACAGATCTACCATGTTTTAAACCCATATAATAACGAGTAACTTCTTGAATATTTCCCTTTTTGTTGAAAAACTTCCATTCCCCAACTCTTTGCCCAACGCTTGTAAAGCTAGTATTGTTGTAGTATCCTACACTTCTTATTGTAGTACTATCTAAATCCCAGTAAGTTATTTCTTCTTTCGCTTTTAACAGTCCTTTTTCTCTTTTCCATTGATCTTGTGAAAAAAAAGTAGAGTTGCCTAAAAAGCATAGTAGTAAAAAAGTGTGAAAAGCAGAAGTTCGGTTCATATTAGTTTTAACGATTCAAAGTTTAAATATAGAACTTAGTTGTGTTAAATTAGTTACAAAAACTTATTGTTTAATGTATTTAAATTCTACCCATCCAGATTTTTTCAATTCATCGTTAAAATCTTGACTAAAGCGCCACTCTTTTACATATTCAAGAGCTGAATTTATAAGACATTCACTGTCTGTTGAAGTATTATTGACATCAATTTCGTGATTAACTACTTTTCCTTTTTGATTTACTTTAATGAGTATTCGAACAACCCCCTGCTGTTTGCATTTGTATGAGGGAGTTTTTTTAAAAAGAGCAGTTCTGTTTTTAACAGAGTAGGATGCTGTAGCAACGACATCATTCCCAAATGAAGCTTCTTTGTTTTCTTTGGCTTCTTCATCAATTAATTGAGGGTTAATGCTTGAAGATTCTTTTTCTAAAAGCTCTGGATTATCCAAACTGATGGTTTCAAACTCATCAGCCTCTAATTTTTTAAGTTCTTCTAGCACTTGTTGATCAGCTTTTTCGGTATCAAATGAACTGGTGTATGTGGTTTTATCAATGTTGGTATTGGCGGTTACATTTGTTATAGGCTCACTATCAAAAGCTTCTTGATCTTGCAAATCAGTTTCAATATCGATAATGGGAGAATCATCAATATAATCTAAAACAGCAACTACTTTTTCTTTAGGATTGATTACAGTAAAGGACATGTTTTCAATGTTAAACCAAACAAAAAGAATCATGTGTACTGCCAAAGTTCCAATAATACCATGATTATATTTTATTATAACATCAACAATATTCATTGAAAGTAGAAATTGTTTTATAAGTTAAGCTCTCCAGCTTTCATTTGCTTGTACTTAACGGAAAGATAGCCTAAAACGTTTCTAAAATGTAAAAATGAAGCCTCAGAATCTTCAGAAATTGGCTCTCCTTTAAGTTTAAGTATTAGCTTTCCGTATAATGCATTAAAACAAAGTTGAATAGCATTTGTTTCTGGTTCTGAAGAAAGTTTTCGAAAATCTTCAATATGTGGAAGAGCTGCTTTATAAATGTCACTGTATTTGGAATCTTGCATTAAATTAATAAGAGTGCTATGAAGATAATTTAGTTCAATTAGTATTTCATTTATACTATTAGAGTGTCCTTTTTCTTTTTTACCTTGTATTTTTAAATCCTTAATAATTTGATTGTACCAATTCCTAGTGGCTTGTTTCTGATCTTCGGGCATCTGCTTGAAGATGTTTTTTTCAACTAAATCGATATCTAAATCAAAACCTCTTAACAAATCTTCAGTTTGCCACATATAAAGGACGTATTCAGCTATATTATTTTCTTTTATTTGATCAGCTAAAAGCATGATTACTTTGCTTTATATTCAATATTTAGTAGTTCAATAACCTGACCAGTGATATCAAGTTCAGCATTAGCATAGAGCATAGGGCCGCCCATTCTATAGCTAAGTACATAATCATATCCCAATTGTTTTCCAATTCCTTGCATGTAGGTATTGGTTTGGGTAACATAATTTGAAGTAATTTTCAATTCTTCAGTGGTTAGCTTTTGATTCAACGATTGCTCTAGTTGCATGATTTCTTGTTCTAACAGCGCTATTTGTTGCCCTTTTTCTTGCGCTTCAGATTGCCCCATAATTTTTGCAGATTGTTGGTATTCGTTTACCATCCTTTCATACTCTTTATACTTATTTTTTATTTGTTTTTCAGCTGAGCTTTGTTTCTTAAGCAATGATTTTTGAACATCTTTAGCAAATTGATAATAAGTGGAAACAGTATCACTATTTACAAAGGCAATTTTTAAATTGGAAAAATCAATAGTACTATTTGCAACACTACTTGTTGTTGCAGGCAAAGGATTAGCCGGTTTTTCGATAACAGTTGATTCAGAAGGTTTTTGGGATATATCACTTTCGGCTGAATTGCTATTTAGTTTAAAAATTAATACAAATGCAATTGCTGCAATTAGAATGCTATTAAGAATTGATAAGTAGGTAAATTTCATGTTTAGTTTTTATTAATATTTAGAAAGCTTTCTTTAAAATCTTTACTCATGTCTACAAACCTTAGGTATACTTTGTCTAAAAAATCTTTAGTTAGCATTTTTTCAACATCTTCCATGGAGGTGACATCTGCCTGTTTAATTCTATAGGTCTGTTCAAATTGATGCAATACAATTTTAACAATAAAATAATTTTCTCTCAAGTAAATACTTATGTCTAAAACAGGGTGGGAAACTTTGCTTGTAAACTTCATTAGGTTGTAATTCCTGCAAATTTAATAGAAACTTTAAGAAAATAGGCTTAAGCAGAAACGCTAACGTATGGATTGTATTCAATAAAATGAAATGGGATGTTAACCATAAACGCAAAATCCTGTCCTACTTCAAACATTTCATCCTCCCCCTCTACATAATGCCATTTTACAACTACCGATCGATTTTTTTTAACGAGCTCATTTAGTTTATAAAATATAAAAAGGATTCTTTTGGAAGAAGAAACGTTAAAATAGTGCAATTTTAAATTTAGTGTTGTTTTAACAGTAGTATTTTTAATATACTCATCTAACCATTCTAAAATAGGTGTGAAAAATGCTTCGGCATCATCAGGAATTGCATTCCCTTCAATAGTTAATTCTCCATTTTCGGGGTTGAGGTGTACTAAAGGAGAGATTTCAGTAGGTTTACATTGAAAAACGTTCATAATACATTAACTATGTGAGGATAAATTTGTAATAATTTTTTCAGACTAAAATTTATATTCTGCAAAAAAGAAAAAATTAACGATTAAACCAATTAATTAACCGATTAATTATTAAAGGCTGAACCTAGTTTTAAACTTAACTGCCTGCCTTCTAGATATTTCAACTTCCATGTCGTTGGATAATGAAATTTTCAAACCGCCATTAAACCAGTTTTCAATAGTTTTAATGCAATGAAGATTAACAATAAACCTTCTATTTGCTCTAAAAAAACAATTGCTGCTTAACCTACTCTCTAAATTGTTTAAAGACATTAGAACAAGTGGTTTTACGTTCCTAAAGTATATCCTAACATAGTTGCCTTCACTTTCAAAAACTACTACTTCTTCCATTTTCAAAAACCAACATTTCTCTCCATCTTTAATAAAAATATGATCGTTGAGCTCTAAAATTTTTCTATTTGAAATAAGGGAGTTGAGCTCTTTTTTTTCTTGAAATAAATTTTTGACAGTTTCACTTAGCCTTTCTGGGAGAACGGGTTTTGTTAGGTAATCAAATGCGTTAACATCAAATGCAGAAATAGCATGATCTTCATATGCTGTAACAAAAACAACTTGTGCTGAGGTTTCTATCTCATTGAGAAGATCGAAGCCGGTTTTTTCTGGCATTTCAACATCTAAAAACAATAAGTCTGGATGGAGTAAATTTATTTTTTCTTTAGCATCTTCAACGTTTTCACTTTCACCAACAACTGTAATTTCAGGGTGTTTTTTTAAAAGATTAATTAATTCTTTTCTTGCTAATCTTTCATCATCAATAATAAGAGCTTTCATGCTAGTTGGTTAAATTATGAAGTTTAATGAACGTATGTACTTTCTTGTCTTTATTGGATATTTCTAATGAACTTTTGGATGAATATAACAATTCTATTCGTTTTTTTGAATTGGCAATTCCTGTCCCGGAATTGTTTTGTTGATTAGGGCTATAGACTCCGTCATTTATAATTACAATATGAAGAAAATCTACATCAAGTTTTGCCGACAGCTTAATTTCTCCACCATTCTTTATTTTACTTATACCGTGTTTAATTCCATTTTCCACCAATGTTTGAATTAACATTGGAGGAACTAAAAATGAAAGAGCATCTTTACTTATTTCAATAGTTATTTTAAGACGGTCTTCAAATCGAATTTTTTCTAAGCTCAAGTAGTCTTCTACCAATTTTAGCTCTTCTCTAAAAGGTATTAGATTGGACCTGTTTGAGTTAAAAGAGCCTCTAAGTAAATTACTCAATTCATTAATGGACTTTTTTGCTAGTTCAGGGTTTTCGTCAATTAAGGCTCTAATGTTATTAAGAGAATTAAACATAAAGTGAGGATTCATTTGACTTTTAAGATTACTTAATTCAGCTTTTTGTTTTGCTGCTTCCAATTGTAGGTTAGAGATTTCTTGGTTCCTTGATTTTTCAAAAAAATGGTAGGCAAAATACAATACAGACCAAATAAATACGGTGATAAATTGTCCAGTTAGGTTTTCAATTCTTTGTATTGGATTGAGCAATTTGTATATAGGAATATTATCGATTACTAAAACAATGATTTGTGTGCATATAAGAAGAACTAATCCTACAACAATTGATCCTGTTATAATTCTGGGAATTACTTGAATAACTTTAAGACTTAGCCAATTTTTTCTAAGAATAAAATTTCTGTATAAATGAGTAGTTCCAATTCCTAATAATAAAATAATTAACCCATCTTGAAGTGCTCTTATAATGTTGAAGTTACTGGTTTGATAGTCATTAATAAATCCAATAAAAAGGATAAAGCCCCATCCAACAAATTGAAATAACCAATACAAAAGCGTTTTATTAGTCATTCTAATTAGGTTTAAAATCTTTTAGGTAATAAGGCTCAAAGTAGGCAAGGTTCTCAAAAGTATTTTTGCAGTATTTTTCATAAGAACGTTCAATTAGGTGAGTTGCTGAACACAAAATTTCACGATGGAAAACAAGCCGATTATTGACAAAAGAATCCATGACTTTTTTTGCTCCATCTCCAAAAACATGTACTTTTTGAAACTCATTAAATTGCTCAAAAAATGAATTATTTACAACTCTCGCACTTGTGGGAAAAATAATTTCTCCATTGGATTTGAATCCACTAGTATAGACTTCCATTCTTCTAGCATCAATCATAGGAAGGATGAGTTCGTTTTGAGAAACTTCATTGTTGATGTTTTTAAATCCATAATATAAACCAACAAGAGAATCTACACTTATTAGGGGTTTTTTTAATGCGTAACAAAGGCCTTTTGCTACTGAAACACCAATTCTAAGGCCAGTAAATGATCCAGGACCTTTGTCTATTGTAATTGCATTTAAATCAGCTAGATTTCTACTAGACTCAAACATGAGAGTTTCTATTAGAATAGTTAATCTTTCAGAATGAATGTACTTTTCAGAGGTTTCTTCAATAAAATGGATGAGTTTTCCATTTAGTGATAAAGCAACTGAGCAAACTTTTGTAGCCGTTTCTATATGTAACAGTAAACTCAATTTAATTCTTTAATAGTGATTTCTACTCTTCTATTAGCGCTACTTTGTTCATTAGAAATTGGGTTTTTGTAAATAGGTAATTTATTTCCGTGTCCTTTAAAAGTAAGTCGATTTTTAGCTACTCCCATGTCAATTAATTCTTTATATACTGATTTTGCTCTTTTTTTGGAAAGCTTTTGATAACTAACCCTATTTCTACCTAACCCGTTAACATGGCCACCAATTTCTACTTTCATATTGTTGTTAGCAATTAAAAAAGAATAAAGCTTGGCTATTTCGCTGTAACTTTCTTCCAAAATAGTAGCTTTATTAGATATAAAGTTAATCTTCTTAAAATTTAAAACAGATCCGAGTTTTAATTTTTTAAGTTCAAATATTAAAGAAGTGTCTTTTTTGTTTGTAATAAAATAGATAAACTCTTGAGGTTCATATCCGCTTGCAGTAATAGTAAAAACATATTTCTGCGGTACTTTGTTGGCAATGAATTCAATGGAGTCTTTATTAAAAAAAACCAATGAATCTTCTTGTCTTATGCCTTCAATTTTTAACCCTTTGAATGGTATGTGAATGGAATCTGATGAGCTAAATTGAACGGTGACTTTTGCTGGTGAGTTAACTTCTTTTTCATTTGCAATTTTAACTTCAGGTTCTAAATTAGTTTTTGGGTTTTTTGGAATTAAAATGGTGTCTATAAATTCTGTTTTAGAAAACAAATTAAAATAAGCATTTGAACCATTTGGGCTATCAATAATTAAATAATATTCTTCACCTTTATTCACTTTTAGAGTTGATGAGAAGTAGGGTTGATATCCGGCTTTCGCATAAGCATTACTATTCTCAGCTCTCATTCCAGTAATGCTTCCAGTTTTGGGATGTTTTCTTGCCAGATTTGAGCGAATTGGAATAGGCTGATTGCTCTTTATGAAGTTGCAAAAATTAGGTCGATCAATTTTATAGAGCATAAAATCAAAGTCATCTTCTGAGTTTTTTGGAGTCAGTTCAAATTCAAATTCAGTAGTGTCTCTAAAATACAAGTAGATCCACAAGGTGTTGTGCTCCTCAGTAAAAAAATAATCATTGTAAAGGTCATGTCCGAATATTTCTTTTTCCTTACCAAATCCTGTGGGAACCGAGATGTTGCCCTCTCTTTTAGAGTCATATACTAGGGCATCAATACAGTCTGAATGTTGGGTATAATTTACAAGTGGATAAAGAAAAAAAAGAAAAGTAATTAGGGATAGAAATTGTCTAAGCATTAGAGTCAAAAGATTTTTTTCGAAGTTCAAAATTTTGACCTAAATATACTTTTTTTACTTGTTCATCCATAGAAAGGGTTTCTGCAGTGCCAGACTTGAGTATAGAACCCTCAAATAGTAAATAGGCTCGATCCACAATAGAGAGTGTTTCTTGTACATTGTGATCTGTAATTAGTACTCCAATTCCTTTTTTCTTTAACTTAAGTACTATTCGTTGTATGTCTTCTACTGCAATAGGATCCACACCAGCAAATGGTTCGTCAAGTAAAATAAAAGAAGGGTTTATGGCTAAGGTTCTTGCAATTTCTGTTCTTCTTTTCTCTCCCCCAGAAAGCTTAATTCCAAGGTTTTTTCTAACATGATTTAATCCAAATTCTTCAATTAAATCTTCAAGTCTTTTGTGTTGCTCCTGTTTCGTTAATGAGGTCATTTGTAGTATGGCCAATATGTTGTCTTCAACGCTTAACTTTCTAAAAACGGAAACTTCTTGAGGTAAATAGCCAATTCCCATCTTTGATCTTTTGTACATAGGAGTTTTAGTAATGTCTTTATTTTCTAAAAAGACAGTTCCTTTATCTGGTTTTACTAACCCAACCATCATATAAAATGAGGTTGTTTTGCCAGCTCCATTTGGACCAAGTAAACCAACAATCTCTCCTTTTTTAAGTTCGATGGAAACATTTTTTACTACAGCTCTATTTTTGTAGGATTTAGATATGTCTTGTGTTCTTAAAATCATTAGAAATCAAATTGCAATTTAGCTCTTACTCCAAAAGGGGCTACTTTAATACCTTCAAATTCATTGTCAAGATACGAAAGTCTCCATATAACATCAACCCTCAAGAATTTAAAGATGTTTTCAATGCCAAAAGAAGACTCTATATAGGGTTTTCTTTCTAATGAGCTACTAAATTCAGGGAGATCTAAAATTAGGTTTTCTGGGTTGTTTAGTCGCCCCCAAACGCCTTGAAATGTTGCTACCTCTCTCCATTTTAGTTTTTTTAAGAGAGGAAATTTATTCAAAAACAAACCATCAAAATGATTTTCTATTTTCCATGTAACGTACTCATTACTAATAAATTCTCCAATATTCATCATATTAAAGGCTTCATCATTATATGACCAAGTTTCATTTCCGGGGTGAACTTCAAGCAATGGGAATGGAATGTTTCCAAAAATTTTACCGGCAGAAAACTGGTAATTTAATTTCCCTAAAATGCCAAGCGGAATTTTATGATTAAAAGAAAGTTTTATCCTATGGAACTCATATTGACTTTCAAGCAAATTGGGTATTCCATAACCATAGTTAATTTCAATAATGGGAAATTTTGTTCCTAAACTTACCCGATCAAACTCACCTGAAATATATTTCTCATTATAAGCAAAACGAGTTTGAAAAGTAATTTCTGATGTATTAATGTTGTTTATTGGGCTTTGAATTCCGTTGTTGTTAGATTGAAAAAAATTTATCACCCCAATAGGTTCTATAATAGAGTTTCTAAATAAGACCGTACTCGATAAACCATGAAACCACTCTCTTGTATAGGAAAAACGAGTTTCGGTGTTAAAAATGAATTTATTAAATGGGTTTCTTCTGAAAAGCGAGGACACAACACCTGAGTTATTATAGGCATTAGAGCTAATGCCAATTTGTTCTACATCTTTTTTATGTACAAGTTGAACTAATCTTCTTGGTTTTTTAGTAATGAAAAATCGAGTGCCAGCTCCATATTTAATTCTTTTGTCTAACAAGCCATAAGCGCCAAAAGCAGAAAGCTCAATTCTTGTGCTAAAATCGTTGCTAGTTCTGACTGTGCCTCTAAAACGGTGTCCTTCAACTTCATTATAAGAGTACAATGAAGTATATTCTCCAACTTCAAATTTTCCAAAAACTTTGTATCCAGTTGCCAGCAGATAGATAACATCAGCATAGGTTCTCATAACAGGTAATTTTCTGAGTGTATCTATCATTTTATATACCTGCTGTTGCTGTTTAGTGAGCGAGTCGTGCCTGTTTTTTACCCAAAAGTTGTCGTCACGAATATTTGCAGAATCACTGATAAATACATTTTCAGCTCCTGAATAAAAAGGCTCCTCCTTGGGGCAGTTAATAATGAAATTATCATAAGAGGTAGTTTTTTTCCCATAAAAGCCCAATGTTTTTTTAGTCCATTGAAAATCAATAAACAACTCATCTTTTGTAAGCATCCAAACCTCTTTTTCAACTTGTTTGAATGTTTGAGTCACCTGAAGGTTGTTGACAAAGTTTATATTGGCGTCTTTGGCTATTGTGCTTTCAACTTTTTTTATGGCGTAGGTAGTGTCGTGAACCCACATAGTTCCTTCAAAGGTAAGCTCGCCTTTTCTCTTGGGGGTGAAATCTAGCTGATAGCACCAATAGCCATCCATATATAGGCTATCTATTAAATAATATTTGTAAAATGATAAGCATTGATTTGCAATTGGGCTAACAAAGTTTTTTCTAAAAATCGTTAGGTAGTTGTCGTAAATATTTACTTGTTGGTACATGTCTCCTGTAAACTGTGATATGCTTTCGTTATCTACACCAGATACATTTGATCCCTTAATAATTTCTTTATGTGTTTTAGGAGATTTCCTAAAATAGTAATCTGATAATGATTCGGTGACAAATAAAGGTAGAAATTCTTTCTCACCAGTTGTATCTACATTGTCAAAAATAAAGTTGAATTTTCTAAAAGCTTTGGTGTTTTTAAATTCATCTGTAAGGTTGTTAATGTCAAATTGAATTTTATTATACACTTCATATTGATAGGCGTCAAGTTTTTCTCTATTGTTAATTTTTTTGTTTTTAAGCACATTGTCGATGATGGCATGTGCAGGATTAACATCACTTGAAATAATGGTTATTTCTTGAAGGGATGTAAATGATTCATTTAAATAAACTGTTAGTTGTTGAGCTTTATCTTTTTGAATTGGAAGAATAACCTTTTTATAGCCGATAAATGATATTACAATAGAGTCTGTGGCATAAAAGGTTTCAATGGAGAATTTCCCTTGTAAATCTGTGGTAACACCAACTTTTGTTCCTTTAAAAAAAACATTTACAAAAGGAAGTGCTTCACCAGTGATGCTATCCTTTACGAGTCCGCTAACTTTTGTTTTTTGACCAAAAAAACTCAAGGAGTTAACTAGGCACAATAGTAATGCGATATGTTTTATAAAGCTCAAAAAAAGTTAGTTGGATAAATTCTTTTTCTTTTCTACAATTTTAGATACGTAAATACCAATTTCGTAAAGCAACAATATAGGAATGGAAACGAGTACTTGGCTTATTACATCAGGTGGAGTAATTATTGCTGATAACAATAAAATTCCTACCAGCGCATGTTTTCTATATTTTTTAAGCATAGAAGAGGATACTAATCCAAGTTTTGATAGAAGGTAAATTACAATTGGAAGCTCAAAAAATAAGCCGCTAAAAAAAGTAGATGTAGTAATCATTGACATGTAGGAGCTTATGGTGAAATTGTTCTGAATTTCACTGCTTAGTTTATATCCTCCAAAAAACTGTACGCAAAGTGGACTAATAATGTAGTATCCAAAAAGAACACCAAGAAAAAATAAAATGGAAGAGAAAAAGACAATTCCTCTTGTGGCTTTAATTTCATTTTCTTTAAGACCAGGCTTTAGAAAGCTCCACAATTGTTGAAATATGAAAGGAAATGAAATTACTATTGCTCCAACTAATGCAAAATACATGTTAGTTGAAAATTGTTTAGTCATTTCAATTGATTGCAAGTCTATAGGAATATCATTAGCGCACATCATTCCTTCAAGCCCTATGGATCTTGTTAGCTTACAAAAAAACAGATAGGTAGGGAAATCATTTTCTGCCATTGCAAGATAAATATGCTCAATAACAGGGGTGGTATAGTAAAATAACACACACGCAATAACAATAATTGCTATAGCCGATTTCATCAATTTCCACCTAAGCTCTTCAAGGTGGCCTAAAAATGACATTTGTTTTTGTGCATCTTCTTTTTCCATAGAACTTACAAATCTAATAGATATTCTATTTGTTTTTATCTTTTGAATTAAACTAATGAAAGATGCTAAATTTGAATAATGCTATTTATTGTTAGGAAATATTTAGGTTTTTATTTTACTGCCAAAACAAAATATGGTATTCATTCTCCATTTGTTTTTGATTTTTTTAATCAAGTATATGATAGCAATACCAGTTATTATTCTTTTGTAGCCATCGAGTATGTTAGGGAAAAGCTAAAAAGTAATTCTAACCGCATTAATGTTGAAGATTTTGGCGCGGGTAGTAGACGATTTGGAAAAGGTAAAAAGAGAAAAATTTCCAAGATTGCCGCCACTAGTCTTCAACAACCTAAAATGACTGCCCTTTTATTTCGTCTTATTAATTACTATAATTTAAAACCTGTGGTATTGGAACTGGGTACTTCATTAGGAATTACAACAGCTTATCTTTCAAATGCCAACAAAAACAATACGGTATATACTATTGAAGGAAGTAAGGAAATAGCTAAGGTTGCTAATAATGTATTTAAGCAATTGGCATTAAAAAATGTCAAATTAGTAATTGGGAATTTTGATATGGTATTGCCTAGATTGGAATTTCCGCAACCACTCGGTTTTGTTTATATTGATGGTAATCATAAAAAAGAAGCTACGTTAAGTTATTTTAATTGGGCACTTGAAAAAGCTAATGAACAAACAATTATTGTTGTTGATGATATCTATTGGTCCAATGACATGATCCAGGCCTGGGATGAGATCAAGGAAAATGAAAGGGTTTCTTTAACAATAGATTTGTTTAAGCTGGGAATTGTTTTTCTACATAAGGTTCAAGTAAAAGAGCATTTTAAGCTAAAAAAAACTATCTTTTAATATTCGATTATATAAGTGTAAATTATAAATCCAACACATGTAAAAAAAACTGCCGCAGAAAATATTAGCCAGCTGAATGTTTTGGTATTCATTTTTTTGTTTTAGGGGGTTACTCTAATTTACGAAACATTAAATTAATCGATAATATTTATATGTTAATCTACTTATTTGTGTTGTTAATAGAATAAATTTCATTGACGAATGAAGTTTAAAGGCGGTTTTTTCACATGTTTATCTTTCATATCACAGCTTGTTGTTGACAAATAGGAACTTCTTTTTGTGAATTGAAAAAGATATCCAATTATAATTGTCCTTTAAATAGTTGAATTATGAACACGAAGTTGGCCTTACTGGTTTTTTTATTTCTAGTAGCTTTTACGATTGGATGTAAAGAAAATGAGCAAGATGTTAGTGTTCAAAAAATTGAATCAGATCAACCCCTTCAACCTCCAATTGACACCACCACTATTTATGGTTTTTCTAGAAATCAATTTTTAATTGACAGCAATAAGGTTAATCTCAACCAGGGCCTATCACATTTGTTGCCAAAATATGGAGTTTCTCAAGCTACTGTATTCCACATTGCTTCCAATTTTAATGATGTATACGATTTTAGAAAAATTAAACCAGGGAACAAATATTTTATGATTCAACAAAAAGATAGTGCTAAAACGCCTTATTGCTTTATCTATGAATTAAATACTGTAGAGTATTTATTAATTGACTTTAAAGATTCTATTCAAGTTAGAAGATTCAAACGTGAAATTAAAACTAAAATTAAAACAGCAGGAGGAATTATTAATAGTAGTTTGTGGAATGCATTTATTGCTAATCAGCTAACACCTGCATTGGTTATGGAAGTTGCCAAGCTTTATGCATGGACAATTGATTTTTTTGGTGTTCAAAAAGGAGATTCATTTAAGGTGTTGTACGAAGCAAAATATGTTTCAAATAAATTTATTGGAATAGGAGAAATAAAAGCTTTTTTATTTAAACATAGAGGAAGAGATTTTTATGCTTTTAGATATGAAAATGATTCTTTAGATGAGTTCGGTTATTTTAATGAAAAAGGAGAAAGCATGAAAAAAGCATTGCTTTCAGCTCCATTGGAATACACCAGAATATCATCAAAATTTTCCAATAGAAGATTACATCCTATAACAAGAAAATATCGACCACATCATGGAGTTGATTATGCTGCTCCAACTGGAACAGATGTTGTTGCTACAGGTGATGCTGTAGTTACTTTTGCTGGACGTTCTGGAGGAGCTGGTAAAATGATTAAATTAAAGCATTCAGTTGGAAAAATTGTTACCAAGTACTTGCATTTATCCAAGTATGGTAAAGGAATAAAAAAAGGTGTTTTTGTTCACCAAGGTCAAAAAATAGGTGAAGTGGGAAATACAGGAATGAGTACAGGACCGCATTTGGATTATAGAGTTTATATAAATGGTAAAGCAGTTGATCCACTTGGAATTGATATCCCAACATTGGACCCTATTACTGAAGACAAAATGGAGCTGTTTTTAAAGGAAATATCCCCAATAAAGAATAGTTTAGATTCGATTGCTTTGAATTAGAACACTTAAAAAACTATGTTTTTTCTGTAAATAAGCAAGCTTTAATTAATACATTTAAGAAAAGATTGATTTCGAATTTAATGTTTAGAGAAGTATTTTTTATTTCATTTTTGCTGTTTTGTTGTGCTTGCTTTTGTCAAGAAGATATTAATTGCGGAACAGAAGTTTCTGAAAAAGATAAAGTTTTCATCCAACATTTTATTAATGAGATAAAATTTAGAAAACAATTTCAAACGCCTTTGGACTCAATAGTTCCCGTTAAGTTTCATATTGTAGGATACAATAATGGAGCTGATATGATTGATTCTGTAAGTGTTTTTAACGAACTTAATTCCGTTAATTCTTTCTATTCTTCTGCTGGAATACGTTTTCAGCATTGCGGGCCAATAGATTATATTCAAGATAGTGAGTATGCATTATTTGAAAAAATAAATGACGAAACACTATGCGATATTACGGACATTGTTAATGTCTTAAATATTTATTTTGTGCCAAGATTATACAAAATATCCAGTGGTGATAGGGTTAATTTATGCGGGTATGCCTATTTAACAGGAGTTAATTTAAATAGAATTGTAATGAAAAATTCCTGCTCTACTAATGGAAGTACTTTGTCACATGAAATTGGCCATTATTTTTCTCTTTTTCATACGCACTCAAGCTCTAATGGAGCAGAATTGGTAAATGGCAGTAATTGTACTACAGCTGGAGATTTATTTTGTGATACTCCTGCAGATCCTGGTCTTTCTTCATCTACTGTTACTAGTAGTTGTATATATGTTGGAAATGAACAAGATGCCAATGGGGATTTTTACTCACCTGATGTTAATAATTTCATGTCTTATTCAAGAAAAAGCTGCAGAGATTTTTTTTCAAATGAGCAGCTTACAAGAATGAATGATTATTTTGTTGGTTATAGAAACTACTTACTATGTCCTTTTGATATTGACTCCAGTTTAGTTTCTGAAAATCTAGATTTTATATTATATCCCAATCCCAGCGGTTCATTAATTAATCTAATTTATGTGGAATCGAACCAGTTAAATGCCGATTTATATTTAACTGTGCATGATTTGTCTGGACGACTTTTATTTGAGAATACAATCACTACTTCCTTTTCACTTAATGTGCAGAATTATTGTAGTGGAGTTTATTTTATTACCCTTTCTAATCAACAGCAAAAATTAACTAAGAAATACATTAAATCAGGTTGATTTTCTTCAATTAAAGCAAGAATTAGTTAAAATATTCGTTCTATTCAATAAGGTTAGTTGAAAAGTCATTTTTTTTTAGAAAAATAAATACTAGCTAAAGGCTACATTGCAACATATTTTTTTAATTCATGTGGTTAAAGAGAACCAAATATATTTTTACAACTCTTGGCTTAATTTCTTTTGTCATTATTAGCTTATTTATTGCCATTGCTTTTTTATATGAAGAAGAAATAAAAAAACAGGCAATTCAAGAATTAAATACGCACCTAAAATCTAAAGTTGAGGTAGCTAAAATTGAATTAACAGCTCTAGATCAATTTCCAAATATTGCATTAAAATTTTCCAATGTATTTATTCAAGATGAGTCTTCATCTACAGTTAATGACACGCTTATTTACAGTAAAAAGTTGTATTTAAACTTTAATTTTCTTGACGTAGTAAGAGGTAATTATGATGTTAAAAAAGTTGTTTTTGATAGAGCAGTGGTTAAGCTTTGTGTTAACGAAGATGGAAAAGAGAATTATAAGATTTGGATAAATTCATCAACATCAAAAGGCAATGTTGAATTTTCTTTAGAGAAAGTGGTTTTTAATTCTTTAGACTTAACCTATTCCAATAATTTAAGCAATCAATTTTACGATTTTTCAGCTGAAGCATTAGACCTAAAAGGAGACTTTTATAAAACCCAATACAACTTGAATGTTGACGGAGATGTAAAAGTGATAGATTTTATTTCTAATGGAGTTAATTACCTAAAAAACAAACGTGCGTCCTTAGATTTAAACCTTTTGATAGATATGGTTAGGGTCAATTATCAATTTAACAATAGTAGTTTGTTTATTGAAGGTATGCCGTTTAATGTAAGCGGTAATTATGCTTTAGATGAATCTGATATTGATCTAAATATTGTTGGTAATTCCATTCAAATTAGTCAAGTTTTCACTGTTTTTCCTATAGAATTTCTCTCTGTTTTACAAACCTATAAAGCCAGGGGTAAATTTGAATTTGAGGCTTCTATTTTAGGAGAACTTTCAAAAGATAAAACTCCTTTTGTATCTGCAAATTTTTCAATTAACAATGGAAGCATTGTAGAGCAAACAACAAATACCAAGCTTTCTAAAATTCATTTAATTGGTTCTTTTTCAAGCGCAAATAAGCAACAACATGAATGGATAAATTTATCCTCATTTGAAGCTTTTTTGGGAAAGGAAAAATGTCATGGAAGTTTGTTGATTAGCGACTTTAAAGAACCTCAAATTAATTTACAATTGAGCTCCAATTTTCCCGTTAATGAATTAATTGGCTTTTCCAATTTAACTATTGGAGAAACTGGTGGATTTATTACTACTGATTTCAATGTCAATTTTAAATATCATAAAAGTCAAGAGCTGTATGAAATTGAAAATGTTGAAGGTGACTTTTTGCTTGTAGATTGCGCATTAAATAATTCTGCTAATCATTTTTCAATGGAAAATGTAAACGGTGCTTTTTCAACTTCAAATGGGCAGTTGACTTCAACTGAAATTAAGGGAGTATTTAATGGTTCAAACTTTACTAGTCAATTAGAGCTTAAAAATTTTAAGCGTTTAATTACTTCACAAACAACAGTTCCTGTTATAGCAGGTAAATTAGCGCTAGATTTTTTGATTTTAGATGAATTTAGTTCAGAGAATAAATCAGATTCTAGTTTTTTCACAACCCCTGATAGTGTTGACTTGAGTATTGATTTGTCAATAAAGAAAATCAAGTACAATAAATTTGCAGCAAAAAATATTAAAGGAAATTTTTCTCTTAAGGAGGGTTCATTAAGATCTAAGGACCTTTCCTTTAAGGCTAATAAAGGGGCTTACCTAGTAGATGCTAAAATTCTAAAAACCAGTTCTCAAAACTATCAATTAAGTGTTCAAGGAAATGCTCAAAATATAGCAATCTCAAATTTTTTCAATGAGTTTGATAATTTTGGTCAGGATTACATTACAGATAAAAATTTAAAAGGAAAAGCTAGCATCAATTTTAAATTGAAATTTCCATTTACTCAGGCACTTTTAGTTGATTATAATTCCATTTCTTCTTTTGCAGATGTTTTCATAAAAAAAGGCGAACTTATTAATCATGAATCGGTGATTGAAATAAAAAATTATTTAAACGACAGCAAGCTGGCCAAAACTTTTGTTGACACAAAAAGGCTAACGAAAAACCTTCACCATATTCATTTTTCAGAGTTATCTAATTCCATTTCAATCGAAAAAGGCGTAATTGAAATACCAAAAATGCAAATTCGCTCCAATGTTTTAGATTTTAATTTGTCAGGTGTTCATCAATTTAATGACACCATAGATTATAAGCTATCTTTTAGATTAAAAGATGTTTTAAAACGAAAGAAAAAAACAATTGAGGGGATAGAAGTTAAAGATGAAGATCTAGGTAAAATTCTTTTTTTAAGAATGTATGGAACAACTGAAAATCCACTTTTTGAAATGGATAGAATCAATAAAAAAACTCAACGCAAAGAAAATCAACAACAAGAAAAGCAAGAGCTCAAATCAATTTTAAATCAGGAGATGGGATTGTTTGATTCAGATACTATAATTGACAATACACCATCATCAGATACTACCATTTTTGAGTTAGAATGGGAAGAAGATGAAAAACAAGAGAGTAATACTGATCATAGCAATAGTTACCAAAATTCAGACTCTACAAAATCAAAAAATAAAAAACGCAATAAATGGTTAAAGAAAATTGGCGTTGAAGAACCCAAAGAAGAAAAAGTGATTTTTGAAATTGATCAGTAAACTAATTGGTGTGGTTTTTTAAAGCTCCCCCGTTTTTATAAATAATTTTTCCATAATTAATTTTTCTGTAGGGTTTTCTATTTTTTTTTCTGTAGCTTTTACACAAAACAATAGTGCCCCATTTCTCTCCATGACTGTTGGTGATAACTGTACCATCTACAATTAGTTTAGATTTTCTGCATAAATAAATGTTGGCTCCTTTGGCCATTGAAACCATTTTTTTAATTGTTAGAGTTCTTCCAGGTTTAATAATTAAATGACCACTTATTACAATGGCTTTATTCCAAGTTTTATTCCATTTTATTTTTACATTATTTAAGGGATTAAACTCACCATTGGCAGTAGTTCTTATTAGAGCAGTGTCATTAGAATATTTTTGATGGATAAAACCTATTTGTTTAGGAGATAGGTAGTTTCTACACTTGTTGTAGCCCATGATATTATTACTTGTAGTTGTTGAGTCACAAGGGATAAAACCAAATTTATCTCTTGCGGGAAGGTCATTAAATTGAGGGTAGTTCGTGTGCCTTAACCCTAAACAGTGGCCAAGTTCGTGCGCAGTTAATGATGCAGAAGCATAGTCCCCATTTAGATTTAACTTAGAAAGATTTAAAAAATAAGGTGAGGGACCACAACCAAAAGCAGGTTTAGATGATGTTGCACCAGTATAGAAAATATGAATGGCATTTTTATCAGAACCAGCTAGTTTTTCCCAGTTGTCTTTCCAACAATTTTTGTCAATTTTTCTAAAATAGGTAATGTGTCCTGAAGAATCTTTACTTTTCAAAGGTTCTTTCATTACAATATAGGTGTTGTTTTCCCTTGAGTAAATCGAAAGAGGATGATACACACCATTATTTTTATTGGACCCTCCAATTGAGAGGCTGTCTCCTCTTGAATTAAGTACGCTCTCCCATCTTCCAATTAATTTAACTTCGTTTTTCTCCAAATTAATTGAGTCTATTTTTAAAGGGAAGCTTCCATTCATGGCAATTCCATAATATATTCTATCCCAAGCAATGGAGTCGTAATGGACGAGAATAGTGTCTAAGCGAAATCGAATTCTTGAATCTGGAACGTAATGAATCACTTTGTTTTCTGGAAGAAGCGTGGGGGGCTTTAAATTTTTGTATGAATTGTTAACCCATTGGAATTGTTGATTGATGAAATCCATATTGTCGGCCATAATATTCCTTGGGTCATTTTTGGTTCTGTAAACAACATGTAAAATTGTTTTTAATGTTAAAACTGGGTGGGTGTAGTAAGAAGAAAACTCATAGGGAATATAGTTTTCAATAGCCCCATAATCTTGTGGGGTGTAGCTTAGGATTTGAAAAAAAGCAATTAGCACAAAACAAAGGCGATTCATTAAATGAAAATTATATACCACAAAAACGGTATTGAAGTTCAAAATAAAGGTATTTACATTTGGCCGCAAAATGAAAAAACAGTCATCAACAGCTATAATTTTAGATTCCAATTTAGGATTATTATCTTCATGTTTTGAATTAAAGAAGAAGAAAAAGTGTTGTAAAAAATACAAAAAGGGTAAAATTTGTAAGAAATGCCCTAAAAATCATGCTTAATAATTTAGCGTACTGTTTACTATGTCATTTTTTAAGATAGCCTATTTTTTATCTGCTCTAGCCGTTGTTTTAGGAGGGCTTCTAGAAATAGAAAGCTTAACAATTGTTTTCAAGCCATTGCTAATGCCTTTTTTAGGGTTATTTTTTTTTCTCTCTGTTGACCCTAATTACAATTCAACTAAATTAATTCTACTTGCACTTTGTTTTGCATTTTTTGGAGATGTAGCATTAATGTTTTCTAGTGACTATTTTATCTTGGGAATTCTTTTTTTTCTTATTACGCATGTTTTTTATGCTTTGGTTTTTATGAAGGAAACAGACCAAAAGCGAATTGATTTAAATCCTTCTCAAATTTTTGTTATACTATTATTTCTTGTTTTATATGTGCTTTTAATGATGTTGTTATGGACATCTCTAAATGATTTAAAAGTTCCTGTTTGTATATATGGGTTAGTGCTGATTTTAATGGGAGTCTTATCTTATTTTAGAAAACAAAAAAAAGGATATTACACTGTATTTTTTGGCGCTTGTTTGTTTATTGTTTCTGATTCTATTTTGGCAATTAATCATTTCTTATACGAATCTAGCATATTGTGGGCACAAGCATTGGTTATTTTATTCTATGTTTTGGCTCAGTATCTTATCGTTTGCGGCTTAGTTAAAAATAACGATCGTTAAATATCCTATAAGTAATTTGGACATTGTTGGATAAAAATCTAATTTCGCCACCCTAAAAACAATACATATTTTAAAAATGGAATCAATCGCAATTTATTTACCAATTATTTTATCATTAGTTGGTCTTCTATACATGGTTGTAAAGAAAGCTCAGGTAATGAAACAAGATGCTGGAGACGGCAAAATGAAAGAAATTTCTGATCACATTTATGAAGGCGCACTAGCTTTCTTAAAAGCTGAATATAGACTATTAACCATGTTTGTAATAGGCGCAAGTGTTCTTCTTGCCTTTATAGCTTATGTTGTTCCTACTACTCACTATTTAATTATTGTTGCGTTTATAATAGGTGCTATATTTTCTGCTTTGGCAGGAAACATGGGAATGAAAATAGCAACAAAATCTAATGTTAGAACAACTCAAGCAGCTAAAACAAGCTTGCCAAATGCTTTAAAAGTTGCTTTTGGTGGTGGAACTGTTATGGGATTAGGAGTTGCAGGTCTTGCGGTACTTGGGTTAACAGCATTCTTTATTTTGTTTTATCATTTTTTTATGGAAGGTATTTGGAGCAGTGAAATGATTATGGTGAATGGGAAAGAAATGAGTCAAGGAAACTTTAATATGACCATTGTACTTGAAACATTGGCTTGTTTTTCATTAGGTGCTGAGTC
>PAZE01000002.1 GCA_002716065.1 Crocinitomicaceae bacterium
CCTTGTTTATAGAATAGGTTCTTTTATTGTTCTTCCTGGTGTTAATACAGATGCGTTGGATTCATCTGCATCTCAAGGTGGAATTTTAAGTTTAATTAATATGTTTGCTGGTGGAGCATTTTCTAGAGCTTCTATTATGGCTCTTGGTATAATGCCATATATATCAGCATCAATTGTTATGCAGCTGTTAGGTATGGCTGTTCCTACTATTCAAAAACTTCAAAGAGAAGGTGAGAGTGGAAGAAAGAAGATGAATCAGTATACTAGATACTTAACGATTATTATTTGTCTTTTTCAAGCACCAAGTTACATGTATGCATATGTAATTGGTACTGGAGGTGCTAATGTTGTACCAGATCAAAGTATTTTATGGTGGATACAAACTGTATCTGTTTTAACTGCAGGAACTATGTTTGTCACCTGGTTAGGTGAAAGAATTACTGATAGAGGTATTGGTAATGGAATTTCATTAATTATTACCATTGGTATTATTGCTGGTCTTCCTGGTTCTTTCCTTCAAGAGTTAGGGGCTAAAGTCACTGATGGAGGAATGGTGATGTTACTTGTTGAGATGGTAGTATTGTTATTGGTTATTTTGGTTACAATTTTACTTGTTCAAGGAACTAGAAGAATTCCTGTTCAAACAGCTAAACGTGTAATAGGTAGAGGGAATAGACAAGCCATTGCTGGTGGTCAAAGAAGTTATATTCCACTAAAAATAAATCAGGCTGGTGTAATGCCTATTATTTTCGCCCAAGCTTTGATGTTTTTACCTTCAATGATGTTTCAGGGTTCATCTTTCGGAGCTACGTTCTCAAATATTCAAGGTTTTTGGTATAATGCTGTATTCTTTTTGATGATTGTTTTATTTACGTATTTCTACACGGCTATTATGATGAATCCAAATCAAATGGCGGATGAATTAAAGAGAAATGGATCGTTTATTCCTGGTGTTAAACCTGGTAGAAAAACATCTGAGTTTATCGATTCTTTAATCTCTCGACTGGTTTTACCAGGCTCAATATTTTTAGGAATTATTGCTATCCTACCTGCTTTTGCGATGAATGCTGGTGAACAGCAAGGATTTGCTTACTTTTTTGGAGGAACTTCTCTACTAATTATGGTAGGTGTTGTTCTAGATACATTACAACAGATTGAAAGTCATTTGTTAAATCGTCATTACGATGGATTAATGAAAGGCGCAAGAATTAAAGGGAGATCGTCTGGTGCGTCAGCAGTGACCATGAGTCAATCTCTATAATGTGTTCTCTAGTTAAATGATTTTTTATAAGACTAGAGAAGAAATTGAACTAATTAGAATAAGTTCTTTACTTGTTGGTAAAACGTTAGCAGAAGTTGCTAAGATAATTGAGCCCGGTGTAACCACTTTGCAATTGGATAAAATTGCTGAAGAGTTTATTAGGGACAATGGAGCTTCTCCATCTTTTAAAGGATATGGAGGATTTCCAAATTCTTTATGTACTTCTGTAAATGAAGCAGTTGTTCATGGAATTCCTAATAACGTTCCATTACAAGAAGGAGATATTGTTTCTGTTGATTGTGGTGTATACAAAAATGAATTTCATGGTGATTCGGCCTATACTTTTGAAGTGGGTGAGGTTAAACCAGAAATTAAAAAATTGCTACAGGTAACTAAAGAGTGTTTAGAAAAAGCACTTGATGTTTCTGTTTCTGGAAATAGAATTGGCGATATAGGATATGCTGTACAACAACATGCTGAAAACAATAGCTACGGTGTAGTTAGGGATTTAGTTGGTCATGGTTTAGGTAGGAGCCTTCATGAAAAACCAGAAGTTCCTAATTATGGAAAAAGAGGGAGAGGCTATAAAATGAAAGAAGGATTGGTTCTTGCAATTGAACCAATGATTAATATGGGGGTGAAGGATGTAGTTCAACTTAAAGATGGTTGGACTATTGTTACAAAAGATGGTAAACCTTCTGCTCATTTTGAACACGATGTAGCAATTATGAAAGGTGAGGTTGAAGTTTTATCAACATTTGAATTTATTGAAGAAGTGTTAAATAATAAAAATTAAAAAATAGAATGGCTAAACAAACATCTATAGAGCAAGATGGTACAATAATCGAAGCATTGTCAAATGCAATGTTTCGTGTAGAATTAGAAAATGGTCATGTGATTACTGCTCATATTTCAGGTAAAATGCGTATGCATTATATCAGAATATTACCAGGTGATAAAGTAAAATTAGAAATGTCACCTTATGATTTAACAAAAGGAAGAATAACATTTAGGTACAAATAATTAAAAAGATGAAAGTAAGAGCTTCTATAAAGAAAAGGTCTGCAGATTGTAAAATAGTACGCAGAAAAGGAAGGTTATACGTTATTAACAAAAAGAACCCTAAGTTTAAACAAAGACAAGGTTAATTTTAATATTATGGCAAGAATAGCAGGAATAGATTTACCTAAGAATAAAAGAGGCGTAGTTGGTTTAACCTACATTTATGGTATAGGACCGAGTACAGCTAAAAAGATTCTATTGGCAGCAGGTATTGATGAAAACATAAAAGTTGCTGACTGGAATGATGATCAATTGGGTAAAATTAGATCAATTATTAGTGAGGAATATAAAGTTGAAGGAACACTTCGTTCTGAAGTTCAGTTAAACATTAAGCGATTAATGGATATTGGTTGTCAAAGAGGAATCAGACATAGAGCTGGTCTTCCGTTAAGAGGTCAACGAACTAAAAACAATTCTAGAACTAGAAAAGGTAAAAGAAAAACAGTTGCTAATAAGAAAAAAGCAACTAAATAAACAATAAGCGATAAGTGTTATGGCTAAGAAGACAAAAAAGACAAAAAAGGTAAAAGTAGCTCAGTTGGGAGAAGCTCACATCCAAGCAACTTTTAACAACATTATCATTTCATTGTGTAATGAAAGTGGTCAGGTGATATCATGGTCATCTGCTGGTAAAATGGGATTCAGAGGATCTAAAAAGAATACTCCATATGCTGCACAGGTTGCCGCTGAAGATTGCGCTAGGGAAGCCTATGAATTTGGCCTCAGAAAAGTAAAGGTATATGTTAAAGGTCCTGGAGCTGGAAGAGAATCTGTAATTCGTACAATTCACAACAATGGAATTGAAGTTACTGAAATAGTGGATATTACTCCAATGCCTCACAATGGATGTAGACCACCAAAAAGAAGAAGAGTATAATTAATCAATTAATAACCGAGGGTTAAACAGTTATCGAAGGATAAGCCTTAATTCATAACTCCTCAATAAAAACAATAAAATGGCAAGATATAGAGGTCCTAAATCAAAAATCGCAAGAAAGTTCAGAGAACCATTGTTTGGTCCTGATAAGGCGTTAGAAAAGAAAAATTATCCTCCTGGTGTCCACGGACCCAATAAAAGGAGAATGAAAAAGTCTGAGTATGCTGTTCAGCTTGCTGAGAAACAAAAAGCAAAGTATACTTATGGTATATTAGAAAGACAATTTTCTAATATGTTTAAAAAAGCAAACTCTAAAAGTGGTATTACTGGTGAGATTCTGTTACAACTTTGTGAAACAAGATTAGATAATGTTGTTTTCAGATTAGGTGTTTCTCCAACAAGAAGAGGAGCAAGACAATTGGTAACTCATAGACACATTACCGTTAATGGAAAGTTGGTTAATATCCCATCATATTCTTTAAGAGTAGGTGATGTTGTTGGTATTCGTGAGAAGTCAAAGTCTTTAGAAGTAATTACCAATTCATTAGCAAATGAAAATTCTGTTGTAGAATGGTTAGACTGGGACAGATCAAACTTTTCTGGTAAGATTGTTTCATTACCTACGAGAGATCAAATTTCAGAAAATATCAAAGAACAATTAATAGTTGAACTATATTCTAAGTAATTAGAATTATTAAATAAATTTTAGCATGGCAATTTTAGATTTTCAAAAACCAGATAAAGTAATAATGTTAGACTCTAGTGATGTAAAGGGTCAATTTGAATTCAGACCACTAGAACCAGGGTATGGTATAACTGTTGGTAATGCACTAAGAAGAATACTTTTAAATTCTCTTGAAGGTTTTGCAGTAACTTCTGTAAAAATTGAGGGTGTTGATCATGAGTTTTCAACTATTAAAGGCGTTGTCGAAGATGTTACTGAAATGGTTTTAAACTTAAAACAAGTACGTTTTAAAAGGCAAATTGAGGATATTGATGATGAAACGGTATCTATTAATATTTCTGGTCAAGATTCATTCAAAGCAGGTGATATTGGTAAATTCACTTCAGGATTTCAAGTTTTGAATCCTGATCATGTGATTTGTCATATGGACTCTGCTAAAGCGGTTAAATTAAATATTGAATTAACCATTTCTAAGGGTAGAGGTTATGTGCCTTCTGAAGAAAATAAAACTTCAGGAGCAGCAGTTGGAACAATTTTTATTGATTCAATTTTTACTCCAATTAGAAATGTAAAGTATAGTATTGAAAACTATCGTGTAGAACAAAAAACAGATTACGAAAAGTTACTTTTTGATATTGAAACTGATGGTTCAATAAACCCAAAAGATGCTCTTAAGGAAGCTGCAAGAATTTTGATTCACCATTTCATGTTGTTTTCTGATGAAAAGATTACTCTTGATTCTGATGAAAAGTCCGAAACTGAGGAGTTTGATGAGACATCACTTCATATGCGTCAATTGCTAAAAACTAAATTAGTTGACATGGATCTTTCCGTTAGGGCATTGAACTGTCTTAAAGCAGCAGATGTAGAAACTTTAGGAGAGTTCGTGTCATACAATAAGAATGATTTGTTGAAGTTTAGAAATTTTGGAAAGAAATCATTAACTGAGCTAGAAGATTTAATTGAATCTAAAGGTCTATCATTCGGAATGGATGTTTCCAAATATAAATTGGACAGAGATTAATAGATCTTAAAGAAATAGAGAAATGAGACACGGTAAGAAAAATAATCACCTTAGTAGAAAGAAAGCTCATAGAGATGCTCTTCTTTCTAATATGGCTTGCTCTTTAATTGAGCACAAACGTATCAACACCACTTTGGCTAAAGCTAAAGCATTAAGGGTGTATGTTGAGCCATTGTTAACAAAATCTAAAACGGACACTACTCACAGTAGAAGAGTAGTTTTTAGTTACCTTCAAAATAAAGAGGCAGCCTCAACTTTGTTTAGAGATGTTGCTCCTAAAATAAGTGATAGACCTGGTGGATATACTAGAATTATTAAACTTAATAACCGATTAGGAGATAATGCTCAAATGGCAATGATAGAATTGGTTGATTTCAACGAATTGTTATTAACGGAGAAAGCGCCTAAGAAAAAATCAACAAGAAGAAGAGGAGGTAAGTCTAAGTCTAAATCACCTCAGGCTGAAGCTGCTGTTGAAGCTAGTGCTGAAATTGAAGAAGCTGTTGTTGTAGAAGAATCAACTAGCGAAGATGTTCAGCAAACGGCTGAGGATGTTGTTACACAACCTGCTGCTGAAGCTAAAACTGAAGTTGAAGATTCAAATACTGTTGTTGAAGAAACTTCTGATGATACTCAAGTTGAGAAAAAAGAAGATCAAGCAACAAATGAAGAATCTTCTTCTGAAGAAGATGATAAAAAAGAATAAAATGTTAATTACAACTGATTAATAGTTAAGGGATGGCTTTACTGCTATCCCTTTTTTATTGTTAATAATTTGATTTTAGATGTTGAATTATTTCTTTAAATATTATGCTATTGATTTGCACATAAATATACTTTTGTAGTATGGAAAATTCAAAAATACCCGCAGTAATTCTTTTAGAAGATGGAACTGTATTTAATGGTAATGCATGTGGTGCTATTGGTACAACTACCGGAGAAATTGCTTTTAATACAGGAATGACAGGTTATCAAGAGATTTTTACTGATCCATCTTATTTTGGACAGATTTTAGTTATGGCAACCTCTCATATAGGTAATTATGGAGTTGTTGATCAAGAGGTGGAATCCGATTCCTGCAAAATTAGGGGCTTAGTTGTTAAGAAATTCGCTCATTCTTTTTCAAGGTATAGAGAATCAAACTCTTTACAAGATTTTTTGGTTAACGATAATGTTGTGGGAATTAAAAATGTTGATACAAGAGCATTGGTTACTCATATAAGAGAAAATGGTGCGCAAAATGCTATTATTTCATCTGAAAATACTGATATTGATGAGCTTAAAAAACAATTGAGTAAGGTACCTTCCATGAAGGGATTAGGATTGGCAAAGGAAGTATCATGTGCAACTCCTTATGAAAATGGTGATGGTGATTATAAAGTAGCATTACTTGATTATGGGGTAAAAAGAAATATTATTCGTTGCCTTGTAGATAGAGGATGTAAGGTGAAGGTTTTTCCATTTAACACATCTTTTGATCAAATCATGGACTATCAACCAGATGGAATAATGCTTTCTAATGGTCCTGGTGATCCCGAGCCTCTTGTTGATTCAATTGATACAGTACAAAAACTAGTTCAATCTGGTATTCCAATTTTTGGTATATGTTTAGGGCATCAAATTCTTTGTTTAAGTCAGGGATTAAAAACCGAGAAAATGCACAATGGTCATAGAGGAATAAATCATCCGGTAAAAAATATAATTACNGGAAGTTGTGAAATCACTTCTCAAAACCATGGTTTTGTAGTTAGTAAAAAAGAGGCTGAAACTCATCCTGATATCACTATTACTCATATGCATTTAAATGATGATACAGTTGCAGGTATATCTCTTAAAGGAAAACCTGTTTTTTCAGTTCAATATCATCCAGAAGCTTCTTCTGGACCTCATGATTCTAGACATCTTTTTGATGAGTTTATTTCAAATATTAAAAAATATACGAAACAGCCTGTTTCATCATAAATAAAATTTCATGGCATATATACAACAAATTCAAGCTAGACAAATTCTTGATTCTAGAGGTAATCCTACAGTAGAAGTGGATGTAATAACCGATAACGGTTCATTTGGTAGGGCAGCAGTTCCATCCGGAGCTTCCACTGGTATTCATGAGGCTGTTGAGCTTAGAGATAATGACAAGAAGGTTTATTTAGGTAAGGGGGTTTTAAAAGCAGTTGAAAATGTTAATACAGTTCTTAACAATGAGCTGTGCGGTGAGTATGTTTTTGATCAAAATAAAATAGATCAGCTAATGCTTGAAATTGATGGAACTACTAATAAATCTAAAATAGGTGCTAATGCTATTTTAGGTGTTTCTTTGGCTACTGCTAAGGCTGCTGCAGATACAATTGGGCAGTCTTTGTATCGATATGTTGGAGGTGTTAATGCTAACACACTTCCAGTTCCTATGATGAATATCTTAAACGGAGGTTCACATGCAGATAATAAAATTGATATTCAAGAATTTATGATTATGCCATTTGGTGCTTCTTCATTTAGTGAGGCTCTAAGAATGGGAACTGAGGTATTTCACCATTTGAAAATGGTACTTAAAAGTAGAGGTATGTCTACCAATGTTGGTGATGAAGGAGGATTCGCCCCCAACTTAGGTTCAAATGATGAAGCTATTGAGGTGGTTATTAAAGCAATTGAGTCTGCTGGTTTTTCTCCTGGAAAAAACATTTGGATTGCTCTTGATGCTGCATCTTCTGAATTTTACGATGCTAAAACAGGGAAATATACTTTTGAATCAACTTCAGATGTAATGTCTTCTTCAGATTTAGTTTCTTTTTGGAAAGATTGGGTGAATAGGTATCCTATTGCTTCAATCGAAGACGGACTTGCTGAAGATGATTGGTCTGGATGGAGTGAACTTACAGCAGCTGTAGGTAATCAATGTCAATTGGTTGGAGATGATTTATTTGTTACCAACACCAAAAGACTTCAAAAAGGAATTGATGAGTCTATTGCAAACTCTATTTTAATTAAGGTTAATCAAATCGGTTCTCTAACAGAAACAATAAATGCAGTTAATTTAGCTACTCAAAATAGTTACACTTCAGTTATGAGCCATAGAAGTGGAGAAACAGAAGATTCCACTATAGCTGATCTAGCTGTTGCTTTAAATACAGGTCAAATTAAAACTGGATCTGCATCGAGATCTGATAGAATTGCAAAATACAATCAACTTCTTAGAATTGAACAAGAATTAGCTGGGCAGGCTTATTTTCCAGGTAAAGACTTTAAATACATATAATCTTTAAATTGTTTATGAAAAGAAGAAGGGCGAAAGGCAATTTTTACAAGCTTTTGTTTTTTCTTTTACTTTTTTTGAATGTTTTAGTAGGAGTTTATGTAGTGCTAAAATACCCACGATTTTTTCATGTTTTTGAAAGAAAAATGGAGTCTTTTTTTGAAAGCCCTCAACTGCCCATTGGTAATTACCTTCAAGGTATAGATGTTTCAGAATATCAAGGTGTCGTTAATTGGAATGTGGTTTTTAAAAAGCAGAATAGTGACTCTATTTCATTTGTTTTTTTAAGAGCTACTGCTGGAAAAAATCATAGAGATCGTTTTTTTACTTCAAATTATAGGGAGGTAAAAAAAACAGCTATTCCTATGGGAGCCTATCATTATTATAGACCGAATGAAAGCTCTAAAGAGCAAGCTGAATTTTACATTAAAAATGTAAAGCTGTCTTCGGGAGATTTTCCTCCTATTTTAGACATTGAAAAAACAAGTGATGTTCAGTCTGTAGAAAAGTTAAAGAAAGGAATAAAAAATTGGTTGTCTATAATTGAAGGTCATTATGGGGTAAAACCAATTCTGTATACTTACAGTCATTTTTATAAAAGCTATTTAAAAGATGATTTTTCTGATTATCCTTTATGGATAGCCAATTACAATACTGTTAAGAATCCTTTGCCTTCATCAAATTGGCAATTCTGGCAATATTCTGAAGAAGGTTCGGTTAATGGTATTAAGGGACCTGTCGATTTAAATGTGTTTAGAGTTGGTGATAGAAGGCTAGAAAGTTTCTTGTTAAAATAGAATAAAAAAGAGCTTTATTTAAAAACTCTTTTTATGAAATAGCTTATGTTAAATAAAGACTAACTCAATCCAATTGAGTTCCGATAGAAAAGATTTTTAGTTTCAAAAAATTACTACTGTTCTATTTGTTTTATATTTGCTTTTTTCAAAATTAAATCTAAAATTATGTCTTTAAAAGATTCAACAATTGTATACACTAAAACAGATGAAGCTCCGGCTCTTGCTACTTATTCATTATTGCCTATAATTAAGGCATTTACTTCTACTGCAGGTGTTAATGTTGAATTAAAAGATATTTCATTGGCTGGAAGAATTTTGGCGAATTTTTCAGATTTTTTAAACGATGATCAAAAGGTAGAAGATGCACTTTCACAACTTGGGGAGCTCGCAAAGACTCCTGAGGCTAACATTATCAAACTACCTAATATAAGTGCCTCTATTCCTCAATTAAAAGCTGCCATTTCAGAATTACAGCAAAAAGGATATGCCATACCAGATTATCCTGAAGAAGCAACTTCTGCTACTGATAAAGACATTAAAGCAAGATATGATAAGGTTAAGGGAAGTGCAGTAAATCCTGTATTGCGTGAAGGAAACTCTGATCGAAGAGCTCCAAAGGCAGTAAAAAATTATGCAAAAAACAATCCCCATTCTATGGGAAAATGGAGCAGTGATTCTCTTTCTCATGTTTCAAGTATGCAAAAAGGAGATTTTTATGCTTCTGAAAAGTCATTAACAATTGATCGTGCTTGCAGTGTACGTATTGAATTTGAATCTAGTAATGGTAATGTTGAATTGCTAAAAGACAATTTCCCTTTACTTGAAGGAGAGATAATTGATTGCTCAACCATGAATATGAGAGAGCTGAAATCTTTTTTAGAGCTTGAAATTCAGGATGCTAAAGAAAAAGGGGTGTTGTTTTCATTACATATGAAGGCTACCATGATGAAAGTTTCAGATCCAATTATTTTTGGTGCTGCTGTTGAGGTTTTCTTTAAAGAGGTCTTTGAAAAGTATAGTCAGCTTTTTGATGAAATAGGTGTTGACTCTAGAAATGGTTTAGGTGATGTATATGCTAAGCTAAACGCACTTCCTGAAACACAAAAGCAGCAAGTGATTGATGATATTGAAAAAGTATATCAATCAAGACCTGATTTAGCAATGGTGAATTCAGATAAAGGAATAACTAATTTACATGTTCCTAGTGATGTAATTATTGATGCTTCTATGCCTGCAATGATAAGAACATCGGGACAGATGTGGAATAAAGAAGGTAATCAGCAAGATACAAAAGCTGTTATTCCAGATCGTTCTTATGCTGGTATCTATCAGGCAACAATTGATTTTTGCAAAAATAACGGTGCTTTTGATCCAACGACTATGGGAAGTGTCCCAAACGTTGGTCTTATGGCTCAAAAAGCTGAAGAATACGGTTCACATGATAAAACCTTTCAGCTTTCAAGTGATGGAGTAGTTCGTGTTGTTGATCAAAATAATACGGTTTTATTAAGTCAGAAGGTCAATAAAGGGGATGTTTTTAGAATGTGTCAAGTTAAAGATGCTCCTGTTCAAGACTGGGTTAAGTTGGCCGTGAATCGGGCAACTGCTACAGGTTCACCAGCTGTTTTCTGGTTAGATAAAAATAGAGCCCATGATGCTGAATTAATAAAAAAAGTTAATAGCTATCTGAATCAACACAATACAGAAGGTCTAGAGATTCGTATACTTTCACCTGTTGAAGCAATAAACTTTTCTCTACAAAGAATTAACAAAGGATTAGACACTATTTCTGTTACAGGAAATGTTTTAAGAGATTATTTAACAGATCTATTCCCAATTCTAGAGTTGGGAACAAGTGCTAAAATGTTATCTATAGTTCCTTTAATGAATGGTGGTGGATTGTTTGAGACTGGTGCTGGTGGATCTGCTCCAAAGCATGTTCAACAATTTAATGAAGTAGGATACCTAAGATGGGATTCTTTGGGTGAGTTTCTAGCATTGGCGGTTTCTTTAGAACATCTTGGAACAAAAACATCAAATAAAAAGGCGTTAGTGCTTTCCGAAGCTTTGGATAAGGCGACTGAAAAGTTACTTCTTGAAAATAAATCTCCGGCAAGGAAATTAGGTCAGATTGACAATAGGGGAAGTCATTTTTATATTGCACTTTATTGGGCTGATGAATTGGCTAAACAAAATGATGATAAAGAATTAAAAGAAGAATTTACTAAAATAGCTAAGGAGTTAAGTTCGGAGGCTGAAAATATCGATCATCAGCTCATTTCAGCTCAAGGAAATCCAGTTGATATTGATGGTTATTATTTTGCCGATGAGCAATTGTCAGAAAAAGCAATGAGACCAAGCTCTTGTTTAAATAAGTTGCTTTCTGAGATTTAAAATTGGAATCTTAGTTGTGCTCTAATTTCTGACTTTGTATTGCCTTGAATTTCATTTAATCCACTGCTTATTTGGTCTATATTTCTATAGCTCCACCTAGACCATCGAATCCATAAATCAATTCCTTTCTTAATTTTATACCTGCCGGTAAAATAAATTCTAGCTCCCCTGTTAAAGTAAGCAGGTATTCTATAGAAATACAATACATCATTTTCATAGCTGTAGATTCTACTGTTATAGGAATCGGTATCAAATAAAGCAAAGCGTGCATTCAAAGAGATTTTTTTCATAGGAGGTTTAAAGATGAAATCTTGAAGAATAAGCGTTCCTGTTTCATTTTCTAAACCATTTCTTTTAAAGGTCATGTATTCAACCCTACTTCGTAATTGAATGTTTTCAGAAATTTGAACGTTAATATTTAACCTATAATTCCATTGATCAGTTGATGAAACAAAATCAAGATCTGTTAATTCAGATCTACCAGCAGAGTTGTAGGGTCTATTTCGGTGTCTAACTCTAGAGTATATTTCAAGTTTTTTTGTGGGTTTGTATTTTAATTGACTAAAAACATCCACTCCAGCAGTGTTAGGCGCATCAACTTGATATCTTAGCCACGGAAATGAAAATTGATCAAAATAACTAGAAAGTGTCCATTTTTTATTGAGCTTGAAATTTATTCCTGAAAGTATTCCTTTTTCATTAACATTTCTGCTCCCTTCACTTATGGCATTAGAGAATAAATTTTGATAATCTTTACCATAATTTCTATATA
Organism: Crocinitomicaceae bacterium; assembly: GCA_002716065.1. Taxonomy (GTDB): domain Bacteria; phylum Bacteroidota; class Bacteroidia; order Flavobacteriales_D; family Parvicellaceae. Next base: position 12,126 of record PAZE01000002.1, read on the forward strand.
GAATTGATAGTGAAACTTTTGGATGTAGAGAAATTAAAATTCCGTGAAGCTGAGCAATTCCGTTATTGTTGCTTCTACTTATTTCGCCAAAAATATTGAAATTTCTATTTATCCAGTTGTAATGAGCTCCAGTGACCCAATTAAAATTAGAATTAAATTGAAATTGACTGTAAGGAAATAAATTTCTATTCACATTACCTTTATAACTGCTAACTGCAGAAATAATTCCGAACGTATAGTTTTTGTCAGTTATTGAAATTTCACCTCCAAATATGGATTCTTCAATTGCGTCTTTATCTTCCAATTCCCCAATTGTAGAATGAGTTCCAGAAGATTGAAAACTACTTATGGTAACATCCCCATCAGTACTAGTAGAGTCACTTTCTAAATTGGCATCTATTGCTTTTTTTGAACCAAAAGCTAAAAAATTAAATTTCTTCCATTTTAGTTCTGTAGCAGCACCTCTTAAAAAAACATTTTCATCAACAGAAGCATAGGGTCTAATTCCTATTGGGTTTCTTTTAATTCCCATTATATCAGAAGATTTTCCAAATGCTAATCCAGACCAAAATGTTAATCCCTGACCCAATTGAATATGATAATCTCCTAATGCTAGAGCCTTAAACTTCCCAACATCTTTTAAATAGAAATGTGCAGAATAAAAGTCAAATCCTTTATTGGAAGTAATGCCAAATAAATTTTCTGCCCTTTTGTTGGTGAAAAAGCTTTCACCAACATCCTTTTCAGCAGTGATACCAAAACTGATGTTGTTTAAGTACTTGAATCGATACCTCATATATATGTTGTCAGGAGAACCCAGCTGAACAGCATTTCTGCTTTGCAACCACGAACTATCATCAATTTCTCTTTGGCCTTCGGTTTGCTCAATAACTCTACTGTAGCGAATAAATAAATCGTTTTTTCCATACTTAACCATTTCAGAAAAGGATAGATTAGGGGCATCTATATTGGTGTTAACTACGACAAATGGAATAATGTTTCTGATGTCATTTTGATTCAACAACTCTACTGATTGTAGTTCATATATAGTAATAAGTTTCCCGTGCTTAGAGATGTGATCAGAAATGGCATTTACTTGAAATTGGTTTAAAAGTCTAAGCTGCGATAGGTCTTCCCAAATATTCTTCTTGTTCAAATTAATGGGATGCTCATAATAAAAACTCAGAAGGTCAAATAATGTAGTGTAATCAATGTCTTCATCTTCAGAATTTTCAGCAATAGTTTCAATACTTTGTTCAATGATGAATTGCTTTTGTAGTTCTTTGCCATAATTTCTTTTTTGTTTATGCCCAATTTTATATTGATAGCCTTTGATGGTATCTTGGCAAAATAAGTTTTGGCTTATACATGAAAAGATGCAAGTGATTAATGGATATATAAGAAATTTTACTTTCAAGTTTTATTTATACAAATTAGTAGTAATAGATATTTCTGGACTAAAACCTAGTATTTGATGGTATTGAGATCCTATGTCAATTGTTAATTTCTTGATATTACTTCCAATACCGAATCCAAATGTTGTTGGGTTGGTTCCAACCCCACCTCTCAAACTAATGTTTTCAATTGGGCTGTAAATAATAGCTGCTCTAACAGATGGTGCATATAGAATATCTTTCTCAAAACTAATGATGGTGTTAAGTTGCTCGGAAACAGCATAGTCTAAGCCTATTTGAATTAAAGTTGGAATCCTTTCGTCTTCAAACTCAGCAACTTTTGAAAGCGTAGGGTTTTTTACAATTACCCCCATTGACAACTCAGAGGATAGCTTGCTATTTAATCCAATATCTCCAGAAAAAATAGATTTAGAGCCATAATTTTCACCTAAATCTATAAAAAGATAATTCATTTTAATTCCTGCAGATATGTTTTTCCCTAATTGCATGGAATAGCCGACTCCAGAAGAGTGAACAGAATAGTTTTCATTCCCAAAATTTGAATAATTTACTCCAATTGCACTATTGTTAATAGGTGCTGCAAATGTTAATGTGCCGGTTGAATAATCAGAAATTAAAAATCTATTATTTATCGATACGCCTAATGCCATATTTTCAATATGGGCAAGTCCGCCAATATTGTTGTTAATTGACCATAAATCAGTTTGAGTTACATTGGCCCCACAAATCGAAGTGCTAATGGCACCTTGGTCAAAGAGAAGTTGTGAAAAGTAAAAATGACAAAAAAGAAAAAAGACAATTGTAGTAGAATATTTCTTCATCTACCCAATTTAATTATAATTTTTTATTGGAGTAAGGAAAATTTCAGAAAAAAAAGTTTAGACTACAAAAGCGATATACTTAATGGTTTTATTTTCTTTTAACCAAAGGCTTTCATAAAAGGTTTGAATACTTAACGTTTCTTTTAGCTTTTCACTTGCTCTGGGTATTAACTCACTATATATATTGTCGCTATTTTCAATGATTTTATAGTTGTTTTCTTTTATTTCATCTAAAGTGTAATGGTAAAGAAGGTTGCTGTCGGTTTTAAGATGAATTATTCCATTAGGGCAAAGAATTTTTTTATAACGATCAATAAATAAAGGTGAGGTTAATCGTTTTCTTGGTCTTTTGGGTTGTGGGTCAGAAAAAGTAAGCCATATATCTGAAACTTCATCTTTTGTAAAAAAATGATCTATAAAATCAATTTTAGTTCTAAGGAAACGTACATTTTCGATATTTTCATCATTTGTGGTTTTAGCACCTCTCCATATTCTTGCTCCTTTAATGTCTACGCCAATAAAGTTAACATCTGGATTTAATTTTGCAAGACCTACAGTATATTCACCTTTACCACAACCTAATTCTAGTACGATTGGATTGTCGTTTTTAAACTCTAAATTCCATTTACCCTTTATTTTATGTGCAGGTTTGATTTCGTTCAAACTAGGTTGCAAAACATTTGTAAAAGTATTTAGCTCGTAAAATCTTTTTAGTTTATCCTTTCCCATCGTTATCGAATTTTCCAGATTTTGGGATTATACCCATTTTTTCACCAAAAAAATCGGCAAAGTCTCTTATTGCCAGTGCCAATTGATCTTCGCTAGTTGATTTTTCAAAATTATCAGCCATTGTAATAAAAGTTTGAAAGTAGAATTTGCTCATTTCTTCAATTGAAATGTCTTTAGTCCAAAGGTTTAAGCTCATGGCATTATTGTCGATTTTGTCCCAGAATGAAAGAAATGCTGCTTTGGCTTCGTGTTTAATTTTTTCAGATCCGTTGATAGATTCCCAACTTATTTTTTCAGGAACCTGATTTTCGTCTAAATCAAAAACTATATTTAGGTTGCTTTTATTACTCATTTGGATGATACGATTTTAATATTTTTTTAGCATTTTTTTCATTTACTAAGCTTTGAATATCTATGCAGTTGGATTCAACGTAATCTTTAACAATTTTATATCCTAACCAAACGCCAACTCTTGAAGGAGATTCTTTTGGTAAGCCCTTAGTGTAGGGAGCTAAAGATATAAAATGATTCAGTAATTTTTTGTCTTTTGAGTACAATAGGTTTTCATTGACAATTGTTTCCCATATGTTTTGCTCATTTTCTTGACACCATATCAACTCATCTTTAGAGTATCTAAATTTTAAATTTTCATCTTGATTAGGGGTCATCACTTCTATAAGATAACTAATTTTCCCTAAAGAAATAATTTCAGATAAAAAGTCATCACCTAAAGATGTGTAAAATCTATTGTGCAGCAAACAATGCATCACATCTGATACTAAATATTGAGCATTCATCTTTTGTTTTATAAATTTAGGAAAGTAATCCGAAGGCAGACTTTTAACAATCTTATTGTTCTCTCCAAGGTACATCTCAAGCCCTATTGCTATTGTTTTATCAACTTCGATTGTGTTGGCATTAAAATTTGAGTATAGGGTAGTTATTGATGGTAGCGTACTATCAGGGAAATAATAATTAAAATGTTTAAATGCAGAGTTAATCTCCTTTTCATAAGGAGAAAAATCAGAGAAATAAGTTAATATCGTTGAACTAATTTCAGAAGTAGATGGATGTTCAATAAATGTTTTTAGACGAATGGGAGCATTTTCAGAAAATGGATTTCCTTCATTTAACATCTGAGAATAAAAAAGGGAATAAAGTCTATCGTATTTATCGATTAAATAATTGTGTTTAGCTTCATTATCTATTTCAGCTGAAAACAATTCTTTTTCAAGGTGATTGTATTTCAAGCTAATTTTTTGTTTATCGACATTGATGTTGTAATCAATACAATTTTTGCTGCATGAAAGCACCAATAATAAACTTGCAATTAGAATAATGCGTATAATAAACATTGGTTAATGAAATTTATATAAATGTAAAATTTGTTGCTTTAAAAAATCATTATTTTTGAATATAAAATATATAAATAGTTATGAAAAAAATTGCAATTGCATTTTTGTTTCTTTTTGGTTTGTCTCAATTTACAGCTCAAGAAGAAGAAAGTAAAAAATTTAGATTTGGTCTTAAGGGAGATGCTGCTGTTGGTTGGTTAGCGCCAGATGATGAACGCAGATTTTCATCTGCTGGAGTTGGCTTAGGATTAGGCTGGGGATTACAAATGGAATTTAGATTAGGGAAGACCACCTCTTTTGCTACTGGGCTTAATTTAGAATCTTTCTCTGCAAAATTAAATTATGCAGATGATGCACTTGCTGCATATAAACCAACATATTATATGCTTAATGATTTTCAATATGTTCAATGGGATGAGTTAAATACACCAATTGACTCAACTCAAGGAGATTTGTATCAACTAAAACAGCGAAAATATACTATCAACTACGTTAATCTACCTTTTATTTTAAAAATGAAAACTAAAGAAATTGGTTACTTCACTTATTTTGGAGAATTTGGAGGGGTTATTGGTTTTAAAACAAAGGCTAGGGTTGATGATGTTTCTGATAGAATTGATACTACCGCAAACGCCTTTACTGTCGATGTTGCTAATTTCCCTGGCTTAGACGATTTGGATTTAGCTAAAGGAACCCAGCCTATTCGAGTTGGTATTCGAGTTGGAGGAGGTGCCGAGTACAATATTTCTGGTTCAACATCATTGTTTTTCTCTTTACACTACAATTACTTCATCACAAATGCACTTACAAGATCTCAATCTGAAGATTTTCTAAGAAGTTATGATCCCACAACTGGTGAATTTAGTGCTGTTGGTGCAAAAGCTATTCCTGGAAGTGTTGCCCTTACTGTAGGCGTGTTGTTTTAATGAGTTGTCTTTTATGCAACTAGAGAAGGTAGTAAATCATATTAAAAACTGGTTAATACACTATGTAAGGGATTCTAAACTTGATGGCTTTGTTGTTGGTGTTTCTGGGGGTGTTGATTCTGCTTTAACAGCTACTCTTGCTGCTTCTACAGGTTATAAAACCATCTTGTTAAATATGCCTATTTTTCAGGCAGATAGTCAACTAAACAGAAGTGATAATCAAATTGAATCTCTTAAAGAACGCTATTCAAATGTTAGTAGTTGTACTATTGATTTAACAACTTTATTTAAGTCTGCTCAAGAATGTTTTCCAAGTGATGTGCAAGATGAGCTTACAATGGCAAATACTAGAGCTCGATTAAGAATGACCACCCTTTATGCTTTTGCAAGCTCTAATCGATTATTGGTAACAGGTACTGGAAATAAGATTGAAGATTTTGGGGTTGGTTTTTATACCAAATATGGAGATGGTGGTGTTGATATTTCACCAATTGCAGATTTACTTAAATCTGAAGTTTTCCAATTGGCTGAATACCTAAATGTTAATAAAGAAATTTTAACCGCCCAACCTACTGATGGATTATGGGGAGATAACCGCTCAGATGAAGATCAGCTTGGAGCAACTTATAGTGAGTTAGAATGGGCAATGCAAAATTCTCATTCTGACAGAACTTTTTTTTCTTTAAGGCAAAGGGAAGTAATGGAAATTTACACTAGATTAAATAAAGTTAATCAGCATAAAATGTTACCCATTCCAGTTTGTGAAATTCCTGAGGATTTTAAGTAAAGAGTTACCAGTCATCTTCGTTAAAACTAGCATCTGGAGCAAGTTTTACAATTAACCCATTTAAATCCTTGGAGATTTGTATTTGACATCCTAATCTGCTATTATCTTGAACATTCCAGGCTTCGTCTAGCATTGCTTGTTCGTTGTCACTTCTTTCAATGGGAACATGACTGGTTTCAATATATACTTGACAAGAAGCACACATGGCCATGCCACCACAAGTTCCTTCAACAGGGAGTTCATAGCTTCTGCAAAGCTCCATAATGTTCATGTTCATGTCAGTTGGAGCCTCTAACTTATGGTGTTTATTTTCTCTGTCAATTACTGTTATAAAAACTGTATTTTTCTCCAATCAATATAAATTTGTTATTCAAATCCAGTAACTCCGCTTACGGTAGTGTATTTTAAGACATTATTTTTATTTGGATGAATTTTTTTAAATGCAGATTGCACCATAATGGTTGCTTCATGAAAACCACATAAAATAAGTTTGAGTTTTCCAGGGTAGGTATTAACATCTCCAATAGCATAAATACCTTCAATGTTGGTGCTGTAATCTGTAGCATTATCTACAACAATAGCATTTTTTTTAATCTCTAATCCCCAGTTTGCTATTGGACCAAGTTTAGGAGATAATCCAAAAAGAGGGAGCCAGAAATCAGTATGTATTGTAGCTTTTTCTTTAGATTTATTTCTTATAACAACGCTATCAAGAGATCCATTTCCGTTGAGCTCAATAACTTCAGAATCTAGAAGTAAATTGATTTTTCCGTTCTCAGCCATAGTCATAGCTTTTTGAACAGAGTCTAAATGAGCTCTAAAGCTTTGACTTCTATGAACAAGGGTAACTTCAGAAGCATATTCATTGGCGAAAAATAATGCCCAATCTAAAGCACTATCCCCACCTCCAGAAATAACTAGTTTTTTGTTTTTAAAAACTTCAGGATCTTTAACTATGTAGTTTACCCCCTTCTCTTCAAAATCTTTAAGGTTAAAAATTGGTGGTTTTCTAGGGATAAAAACACCTAAACCTCCTGCAATTGCAACTACTGGAGCTTGGTGCTTTGTTCCTTGTTTAGTGGTTACAATAAACTGATTATCTTCTGTTTTTTCGATGTTTGCAGCAGTTTCTCCAAGGGTGAATCCAGGTTTAAAGGGTTTGATTTGCTCCATTAGATTATCGACTAAATCACCAGCAAGAATAGATGGGTAACCAGGAATATCGTAAATGGGTTTTTTAGGATAGATTTCAGCACATTGTCCACCTGGAATGGGCAGGGCGTCAATTAAATGGCACTTTAATTTTATTAACCCGGCTTCAAAAACGGTGAAAAGTCCTACTGGACCTGCTCCAATGATTATAATGTCTGTTTTAATCATGATTTATGGTAAATTAAGACTGATTTAAATCCTTATCTGATTGGATAACTTTAGCTTTAAGACCTTCTTTATATTCTGCGATTTTAGCTGAAATCGAAGGGTCATCAATTCCAATAATCTGAGCAGCAAGAATTCCAGCATTTTTCGCTCCGTTTAATGCTACAGTAGCAACAGGAACACCATCAGGCATTTGTAAAATGGAGAGCATTGAATCCCATCCATCAATAGAATTTCTTGATTTAACTGGTACTCCAATAACTGGAAGTGAGGTTATAGAAGCAACCATTCCCGGTAGGTGCGCTGCGCCACCGGCACCTGCAATTATTACAGAAATACCGTTATTTTTAGCATTTTCAGCATAGTCAAACATTTTACTTGGTGTTCGATGTGCCGATACAATATTTACTTTTGTTTCTATGCCAAATTCATTTAAAACATCAATGGCATTTTGCATAACAGGTAAATCACTTTTACTTCCCATTATAATTCCAACTCTTTTCATATTTATGCGGTTACTTTAACTAATTCTTTTATTTGCTTTCCAATTTTTATTGCCTCATTAATTTGTTTGTTAACAACAGTAATGTGCCCCATTTTTCTATTAAGTCTGGATTTTTTCTTTCCATATATATGTGTAGAGACACCAGGAATAGCTAGTACTTTATTTATGTTTTGGTAAACGACATCTCCTTCGTTTTTATTTTCACCGACCAAATTTACCATTATTCCAGGTATTTTAATAGCTGTATTTCCAAGAGGAAGGTTAAGTATACTTCGAATATGCTGGTCAAATTGGGAGGTTAAACAGCATTCAATAGTATGATGTCCAGAATTATGAGGTCTTGGTGCAACTTCATTAATAAGTATCTCATCATTTTCTGTTATAAAAAGCTCTACGGCAAGCAGGCCAATGCTATTGAATTTTTGAGCAGTTTTAAGTGCAATTTCATAGGCTTTTGTTTCCAATTCTTTTGAAATATTAGCTGGACACATGATGTATTCCACAAGATTAGAACTGGGATTAAACTCCATTTCAACTACAGGGAAAAAGGCTTCTTCACAAGCTTCATTCCTTGCAACAATTACTGAAATTTCTTTTTTGATTTTAACTTTTTCTTCAATTAAACATTCAACATCAGAGAGCGAATTAATATCATCTTTATGATTTAGAATTTTCACTCCCTTACCATCGTAACCGAATTTTGCGCTTTTCCAAACGGCTGGTAATTGAAAATTGCCATTATTGTAATCATCTAACAAATCTTTCAAACAAGAATAATTGGAGTATTCTGATGTAGGAAGATGGTGTTTTTTGTAAAAATCCTTTTGCGCTGACTTATTTTGAATAGTTCTTAGAGTTGAAGAAGATGGAAAAACTTTTATTCCTTTATTTTCTAAAAATTCTAAGGCATCAGTGTTTACGTTTTCAATTTCGACTGTTAATACATCAACCTCTTTACCGAAATTTACTACATCTTCGAAGTTGGTTAAATCACCCACTACAAAGTCATTAGCAATGATACTACATGGAGCATTTTTATTCGGGTCCATAACCTTTGAAAAAATATCATATCTTTTGGTCTCAGATAACAACATTTTTCCTAGCTGTCCACCTCCTAATATTCCAAGTTTAAAATTTGAGCTAAAAAATTGCATAACCACTCCTGTTTAAAATATAATTGCAAATGTAAGTTACCAAATTAAAGAAACAATCATTTTTCAGTAAAATGAATTGATTAACTTTGGACCCCTAAACAAGATTATGGAAATTGTTCAACTTCATAGTAAGCGTTTTAAGAAGTTTATTTCTAACGGTCAGCTTCAAAATAGTATTGCTGAAATTGTGGCTAAAATTAATCTGGACTATGCTGATAAAACGCCTGTTTTTGTTGGTGTTTTAAATGGTTCTTTTCTTTTTAGTGCGGATATAATAAAAGAATTTAATGGAAATTGTGAAGTAGCATTTATTCGATTAGCCTCTTACAAGGGAACAGCCTCAACTGGAGATGTTAATCAGTTAATGGGTCTTTCTATTGACTTAAAAGGAAGAGATGTGATTGTTCTTGAAGATATTGTCGATACGGGAAATACCTTAGAGGTCATTATGAATACCATTAATTTACAGTCACCAAACTCAATTAAAATAGCAACTTTGTTATTTAAACCTGATGCGTATAAAAAGAAATACCCTGTAGACTACATAGCTATTGAAGTAGGTAATGATTTTCTTGTTGGATATGGGTTGGATTATGACGGTTTAGGTAGAAACTTAAAAGATATTTATAAAATAGTAGAATAAATAGATATGTTAAACATTGTATTATTTGGCCCTCCAGGGGCAGGGAAAGGAACTCAAGCAGAAAAATTAATTTCAAAATATAATCTTGTTCATTTGTCTACAGGTGATATTTTTAGATCTAATATTAAAGGTAAAACTGAATTAGGAAATTTAGCCAAGAGTTACATGGATAAGGGAGAATTGGTCCCTGATTCTGTTACTATTCAAATGCTTGAAAAAGAAGTTAGTGCTAACCCTACTGCCAAAGGATTCATTTTTGATGGCTTTCCAAGAACAACACACCAAGCAAAAGCTTTAGACGAGTTTTTAGATTCAATATCAACTGAAGTTTCTCTTATGCTAGCACTTGAAGTGCCTAAAGAAGAGCTAATTGAAAGGTTGTTGCTGAGAGGAAAAGAAAGCCAACGTGCAGATGATCAAGATAAATCAATTATTGAAAATAGAATTCGTGTGTACCTTGAACAAACTGCGATTGTTGCCAGCTACTATCAATCTCAAGGGAAGCACAAGTCTGTAAATGGTCAGGGAAGTATAGGTGAAATAACTGAAAGATTATTTCAGGTTATTGATTGAAAAATTAGTTTCTTTAAAAATGGCATCTTCAAATTTTGTAGACTATGTTAAGATTTGTTGCAGATCTGGAAAAGGTGGTGCTGGATCTACCCATTTTCATAGAGACAGAACAACTGCTAAAGGAGGTCCCGATGGAGGTAATGGAGGTAGAGGAGGTCATGTGATATTAAAAGGGAATAGTCATATTTGGACTCTTTTAAATTTAAAATATAGAAAGCATGTGATTGCTTCTCATGGATCACCTGGCTCTAGTGGTTTAAAAACTGGAAAAGATGGCGATGATGAAATTCTTGAAGTCCCACTGGGGACTGTTGCCAAAGATGCAGATAGCGGAAAGGTGCTTTTTGAAATTACAGAACATAATCAACAGGAGGTATTAGTAAGTGGAGGTAGAGGTGGTTTGGGTAATGATAATTTTAAATCTTCCACCAATAGAACCCCAAGATATGCTCAGCCGGGGGAACCTGGTAAAGAGGAATGGAAAATACTTGAGCTTAAAGTATTGGCAGATGTTGGATTAGTAGGCTTTCCTAATGCTGGAAAATCAACTTTACTTTCTGTTGTTTCTGAGGCTAAACCCGAAATCGCCAATTATCCTTTTACTACACTTGTTCCTAATTTAGGTATTGTTGGATATCGAGATCATAAATCTTTTGTTATGGCTGATATACCTGGAATTATTGAAGGTGCTCATTTAGGAAAGGGTTTGGGTCATCGTTTTTTAAGACACATTGAAAGAAACTCGGTTTTGTTATTTATGGTTCCAGCAGATGCAGATAATATCGAAAAAGAATACAATATATTACTAAACGAGTTAAGGCAATATAATCCAGAGTTAATTGACAAAGAAAGAATTCTTGCTGTTACAAAATGTGATATGCTCGATGAAGAATTAAAAGCTGAGTTAGCTCAGGAATTTCCAAAAGATATTCAGGTAGTTTGTATTTCTTCTATTGCGAACATGGGGGTTATGGAGTTAAAGGATTTAATTTGGAAAAAAATTAACTCATGACATTTCTTGAACGGATTGAATCTTTTGATCATCAGCTTTTGATGCTAGTCAATGGTGCTAACTCTCCATTTTTAGATGATTTTATGTGGATTGTTAGCAGTAAGCTTTTTGGTATGCCTTTCTATTTAATTTTTCTTTACATTTTATTTAAAAATAAGCCGATTAAACAATTACTTATATGTGTTTTACTACTCATAGTAGCTGTTGGACTTGCAGATTTAACTGCAAAATATTGCTTTAAAGAAGTTTTTGAGAGGTATCGTCCATCTCACAATTTAGCTATAAAAGATCAACTTCATTTTGTTTTGAATGCTAATGGATTGCCTTATATTGGAGGTAAATTTGGGTTTGTCTCTAGCCATGCTTGCAATATGTTTGCGCTAACTTTTTTATTTTATCGTTTTATAAAAGAAAAATATCCTAAAGCTATTTGGTTGTTGCTTTTTTTGGTGCTTTTAATCATATACAGCAGGGTTTATTTAGGTGTTCATTATCCATCGGATGTAATTGCTGGTGGAGTTATAGGAGTTTTCATTGCCCAGTTTCTTTATTATCTTTCGTTAGAATTTAAATGGGTTAAATGATAGTTTATCTCTATATTTTTATCGGAGGAGGATTAGGCGCTGTGTCAAGGTATGGCATTGGAAGAATTTCTGAACACCTACTTGGAAATGGCTTTCCTTATGGAACTTTGATATCTAATTTTCTTAGCTGTCTATTGTTGGGGATATTGCTGTATTATTCAATTGGATTAAAATGGTTTTCTCAAGAAATGAAGCTTTTTATGATTGTTGGCTTTTGCGGAGGATTTAGTACGTTCTCTACTTTCAGTTTGGAGACAATACAATTGTTTAAATCAGGTCAAAATATGGAGGCAGTTCTTAATATTCTTATAAGCCTTCTGCTTTGTTTAAGTATTCTGCTGTTTTTAAGTAAGCAGAAGCTTTAGTGGGTTTTATCCTCATCGATACATTCGATTAATATCTCTGATATATGATTCTCATTTTTAGCTATTTCTGAGAAACTATTGTATTGTAGTTTTACTTTTTCAATTGCACAATTGCAAAATTCTTTTTCCCATTTTGTTTTTTCACATTGCTCCATGAATTCTAAAGTGTCTTTATCAGACCATTGATTACAAGAAGTAATAATTACAATGAATGTAAAAAGTAAGATATGTTTCATTTTCTTAATATAGGGTTTCTTTCTAATGTATCAGTTTCTTGTTTATAGTTTTCTAGATCTATATCTGGAAGATTTAACTCGATAGCTAATAATTTCTCTTTAACTTTTGCATAAAGAGCTTTGTAGCTTTTTGGAAATTGAGCATAATAGGTAAGGGATTGATTAAAATCTTCTTCGTTAATACCGTGATTTTGCAAAACAATTGACTTGAAAAATTGAAGAGAATCTTTGTAGGTTACCAAATTAATTCCAGTTTGATTAATATGAGCTTCCATTAAATGAAATTCTGCTAAAACTGCTGATAGCTCGTCTTGTTTTATAGAAGGCTTTGTTGAGTCAAAGACTGGTTTTTCTGAACAAGAGTAAAAAGAAAATAATATCAAAAAAAAGTATATTCTCATCTATTAAAAGTTAATCTCATACCCTTTTTATTGGTATTGAAAGCCCCGTTGCAATAGGCTAAATGACCATTTACAATGGTGCATTTTATTGTTGAGTTAAATTCTTGGTTTTCAAATGGTGACCAACCACACTTATAGTAAAGACTATCTTTGGTTACCTTTTGAGTTTTATTAAGATTTACCAACACCAGATCTGCATAGTATCCTTCTTTTATATATCCCCTTTTGTTAATTTGGTAAATATCTGCAACAGAATGGCTTGTTTTTTCAACTATTTTTTCAATTGTTGTTTCACCTTTTTTTGCCAATTCCAATAATGCTAAAATGGCATGTTGAACTAGTGGTCCACCAGACGGAGCTTTAAAATAAGGATTGTTCTTTTCTTCAATTGTATGTGGTGCGTGATCAGTAGCGATAACGTCAATTATATTGTTATTTACAGCATTTAAGATTGCAGCTCTATCATTTTCAGTTTTTACAGCAGGATTCCATTTAATTAAAGTGCCTTTTGAATCGTAGTAGCTATCGTTAAACCAGAGGTGATGAATACAAGCTTCGGCAGTAATTCTTTTTTCTTTTAAAGGAGTTGTATTGTTGAACAGAGCCAATTCTTTCTCAGTAGATATATGTAGAATATGAAGTCGAGTATTGTGCTTGGCTGCTAAGTCAGCTGCCATTGATGATGATTTGTAACAAGCCTCTTCATTTCTTATTAATGGGTGATATTTAATGGGGAGATTTTCACCATATTTTTGTTTGAATAAGGCGGTATTATTAATTATGGTTTGTTCGTCTTCGCAGTGAGTAGCAATTAATAGTTTGCAGTTTTTAAAGATGTCTTCTAAGGTGCTTTTATTGTCAACTAACATGTTCCCAGTTGAAGAACCCATGAAAATTTTAACTCCACATACTGTTGATGGGTCTGTTTTAAGAACTTCATCTAAGTTGTTGTTAGTAGCACCCATATAAAAAGAATAATTCGCTAATGAATTGTTTTGTGCAATAACATATTTGTCGGCTAACAATTCTTGAGTAACTGTATTTGGAACAGTGTTTGGCATTTCCATAAAACTGGTAATGCCCCCAGCAACAGCTGCTCGCGATTCAGTTTCTATATTTGCTTTATGAGTAAGGCCTGGCTCTCTGAAATGAACTTGGTCGTCTATCATTCCAGGAATTAAGTGTAAATTTTTTCCGTCAATAATTTGTTTGAAGTTGCCTTTAATTTCTTCTTTGCTAATTGTTGAAATTTTAGTGCCTTCAATTAACACATTGCCAATTGTTGTTTTTCCCTGATTAACAATACTGACATTTTGGATTAAAATAGTACTCATTTAAATTTTTTGTTTCTTAGTTTTAACACTCCCCAAAAAGCTTCTTTAAAAATACTCATGTTCATTTTTGATTCTCCAAGCTGTCTGTCTTTGAAAGTAATGGGTATTTCTTTAAGCTTAAAACCTAGTTTGTAGGCTGAATATTTCATTTCAATTTGAAAAGCATAACCCATAAACCATATGTTGTCCAAATTTATAGTGCTTAAAACAGATTTTTTGTAACATTTAAAACCAGCCGTAGTGTCTTTGATGTTCATAAAAAGAATTAATCGAACATAGATTGAAGCAAAATAGGAAATTAACCATCTTGATTTTGGCCAATTTTCAACTTTGCCACCAACTACATACCTTGAGCCAATACAAAGATCCACATTTTCATTTTTACAGGCTTCTAGTAATCTTATTAAGTCATCGGGATTGTGAGAAAAATCTGCATCCATTTCAAAGATATAGTCGTATTCCATTTGCAGTGCCCATTTAAATCCTGTAATGTAAGCGGTTCCTAGTCCAAGTTTAGATGGACGCTCAATTAAGTGTAGCTCCATGTGGAATTCTTTTTGAAGAGATTGGATAATAGCTGCAGTTCCATCTGGAGAGCCATCATCTACTATTAGCACATGAAAATTGGCGTCTAAGGAAATAACTTTTCGGATAATATTTTCAATATTTTCCTTTTCATTATATGTAGGGATAATAACTAAACTCTTCATTAGCTAACGAATATAATTGAATATCTAATAAGAATTATTTTATTTGATTCATTTTTGAATTATAGTACTTAATCTTAACTTTTTTTAACGCTTACTCTTTTGATTTGCTCAACATTTCTTTACTAACTTAGTAGTATGAAGTTTATTCTTTTTTCATTAATGCTTATTTTTTCGACTGTTTTTTTTTCGCAGGCAGAATATGTAAATTATCTTGACTCATGGACAACAACTGGCTTGCCTGTTACTAACGATGGTGAGTCCGTATTTAATGAAGTTTGGGGTTTTGTCCAAGCTGGAAAGGAGTATGCTGTAATTGGTTCAACAGCGGGCACACATTTTTTTTTGGTTAACGATAACAACGATTTAGATTCTATAGGTTTTGTTCAAGGTAAACATGTTGCTACTGATGCTGTTCATAGAGATTATCATGATTACAGTGGCTATTTGTATGCCGTTTGTGATGAAGGTTCAAGTTCTCTTCAGATTATTGATTTGCACTATCTTCCTGATAGTTTGCATGTGGTGTACGATAGTGATTCTTTAATGGTAAGAGTACATAATATTTTTATAGATAGTGCTACAGCTAAGCTATATGCTTGTGGTATGACTAAAAATTCAGGTGGGTTTCCAATGTCTGTTTTTGATATTTCTAGTCCTACCAATCCAGTTTTTCTTTCAGACTATGAGTTTGTCAATTATGTACATGATGCTTACGTAAGAAATGATAGTGCTTACTTAAATTGTGGTCCTCAAGGATTGGTTGTTGTTGATTTCTCAAATCCAAATTTACCTATGCCATTAGGAAATTTAGAGTTTTATACAGACAAAGGATACAATCATTCTGGTTGGTTAAGTGAGGATGGAAAAACGTATGTTTTATGTGATGAAACCCCCTCAATGAAGGTTAAGGTCTTGGATGTTTCAGACCTTTCGAATATTCAGGTTGCCTCTTTATTTACTTCTGGTTTTTACCAGCAGACACTTCCACACAATGTTATTCTTAAAGATGGAATTGCTTATGTAAGTTACTATAATGATGGACTTCAAATATTTGATGTCAGAAATATTAATTTACCTAAGAGAATTGGTTATTATGATAGTTATCAGGGGTCCAATAGTGGTTTGTATCGTGGGGTTTGGGGTGTGTATCCTAATCTTCCAAGTGGGAGAATTTTAATTTCAGATCGTACAAATGGTCTTTATTTACTTGATTTTGTGCCTCCTCCAGAAGTTCATTCTACAAGTGATTTTCTTGTTTTCCCCAATCCTTCATCTGATTACATCTATTTTGTTCATTCTCATTTAGGTAATTCAGATTATACAGTTGAAGTTTTTAACTTACTTGGTCAAAAGGTTGCAACTTATAATGGAGATAGAGATTTTCTATATATTGACATTTCAGCATACAGAGCCGGATTATACTTGTTAAAGTATTCTTCAAACCTTTCTGATACTGAAAACGTTATTAGTTTTATAAAGCGATGAAAAGCAGCTCTTTCAGTGCTGATGTCTTGGATGTTGTTCGTTTAATTCCTTATGGTAGGGTAACTACATACGGTGCTATTGCAGCCTATTTAGGCTCAAAAAGAAGTTCAAGAACTGTTGGTTGGATTCTTAATTCGACAAAAGGAATTTCTGATGTTCCTGCTCACAGAGTTGTCAATAGAAATGGACTATTAACAGGAAAAAAACATTTCAAGTCTTTAACAACTATGTCGAAACTACTTATTAATGAGGGAGTTAATGTTGAAAATGATTTAGTAGTTGATTTTAAGCAACTTTTTTGGGATCCGAATCTAGCCCTTTCTCTAACAAGTTGATAAATCTTTGTATTTTTGTTTAGAGTTATTCTAAATAGTTATATGGATAAGGAAAGTCTTTTAAAAGCATTGTCAAGCGTTATTGAACCAGATCTTCAAAAAGATATTGTTTCTTTAGATTTGGTTTCTGATATTGTTATTTCAACAGATTCGGTAAGTTTTACTGTTGCTATTCAAAATGCTGCAATGCATGCTAGAAAAAGAATGGTTGATGCTTGTGCTTTTGCAGTTGAACGATTTGTAGGTAAATCTTTCACGGTTGATGTTAATGTCGTTGGAATGAAAAAGGCTGAATCTTCTCAAAAGGTTCTTCCAAACATCAAAAATGTCATTGCTGTTACTTCTGGTAAGGGAGGTGTTGGTAAGTCAACTGTTGCTAGTAATTTAGCTGTTGGTTTAGCTCAAAAGGGTTATAAAGTAGGTTTGCTAGATGCAGATATATATGGTCCATCTGCTCCTTTAATGTTTGATTGTCAGCACTATAGGCCTGTTTCAAAAGATATTGAAGGAAAACAAATGATTGTTCCTGCAGAAAACTATGGTGTAAAGATTTTATCAATTGGTTTTTTTGCTGAGGTTAATCAGGCTGTAGTTTGGAGAGGACCAATGGCAGTTAAAGCATTAAATCAACTGCTTTTCGATGGCTATTGGGGAGAATTAGATTATTTGATTATAGATTCACCTCCAGGAACTGGTGATATTCATTTGTCTATTGTTCAGGCTTTGCCATTAACAGGGGCTATTATTGTTAGTACCCCGCAGGATATAGCTCTTGCAGATGCAAAAAAAGCCATAGGTATGTTTAAATTAGAAAATATTAATGTCCCTATTTTAGGCATTGTTGAAAATATGTCTTGGTTTACGCCTGCTGAACTACCTGATTCAAAATATTTTATTTTCGGAAAAGAAGGTGCAAAGTATTTGGCTGAAAAAAATAATATACCTTTATTGGGAGAAATACCTCTTGTTCAGGGTATAAGGGAAAGTGGTGATGCCGGAAGACCTGCAGTTTTACAGCAAACATCTTTATCGAAAGATGCTTTTATGCTAATGTGCCAAAATATTATTGAAAGTATTGATTGGAGAAATAAAAATATTCAACCAACAAAAGTTGTTCCTGTTGAATATGGACAACCTAAATGCTCAACATAATGATTGAAATGGAATTAAAACAAAAGGTGCTTAAAGCTATCGATGATTTAAGACCGTACCTTAAAAATGATGGTGGCGATATGGAGCTTGTTACTATTACACCAGAAAAAAAAGTTTTGGTTCGTTTTTTAGGTGCTTGTAAGAAATGCTCTGTTCGACCTGTAACATTAAAAGCTGGATTGGAAGAATCTTTGAAAGTAGCTGCTCCTGAAATATCGGGAGTTGAATCAATAGAGGGTTAAAATTCAAATTGCAATCCTATTGATGGCAAAACTGTTCCTGTTGGGTTCTGTATCGTTCCAGTTTGATATCTTGAGTTGTCATTAGGATTAATTAATCTATTTCCGTCTGTATCTGTTAGTACAATTAAGCTTGGTGGTGTTTCAGCTTGAAAATTATAAAGGTTTTGAATATCTAAATAAAGGTTAAGCGCCATCTTTTTCCAGTACCATTTTTTGTCTATTCTAATATCAAGCCCATGATTTGCCTTAAGCCTGAGTTCATTTAATTGGTTGTAGTCTAGAAGCCCCATGTTAGTAACGTTCCAAACTTGGATGTAGGATGAGTTAAGTGTATCGTAGGGTGTGTAGGGTGAACCACCTGAAAACCTGAATTTAACCCCTATTTCCCAATCTTTTTTAAACTTTTTACCGGCTGTAAGACTAATGATGTGTCCATTGTCCCATGCAGAAGGCTTGAAATTATTGTATTGATCTTTGAATTCACTTCTTACCCAGGTATAGGCAAGTATGCCATAGAAATTTTTACTTAATTTTTGCTGAGTAAGAAATTCTAATCCATATGCTCTTCCATTCGAGGTGCTTGTTACTTCTTCATTCCCTATTACTCCAAAATCACCTCCCAAATTAGCAAGAGAAATGTTCTTGTTAACTAAAAATGGATAATTGCTGTAGTTTTTAAAGAAGCCCTCAATAGTTATTTTGCAAAAGTTAGTTGGGTTGTATTCAATACCAGCAACAATATGGTCATTAGAAATGTAGGTTATGTTATTTTGTTTGTTTAGTAATGTTTCAGTACTATCCCTATAACCCATAACTGTGTAGGCTGGAAGTTGATAGTACCTACCTATGTTAAAATTAAAGCTTGCTTTTTTACTAAAAGCATATGCAAGACTAAACCGTGGTGAAAGTTGCCTAAGTGGGTTGGACATGTCATCAGAATAGGAATTGTGATCTGTTCTGACACCCAGAGAAAGGATGAGTTTGTTTTCAAATAATTTTTTACTTCCCTGAGCGAAGTAAGCAAATTTGTGGAAATTAAAGTTGGATTCAAATTCTATTGTAGTATTGGTATCTAAAAGAGGGATTTTCAGAAAAGTAGAGTTGGTGTATTGGCAAAACTCATAGCCAATTCCATAGTTTAATTTCCAACCATTTTTTCTTATTGTATTTTCAAACCTGAACTTATTTTCTATTTCTTGGGAGTTGTAATTTTGCAATAAGTTTTCTTGACTTTCAATATTATTGGCATATTTTTTTGAAGAATTGTTAAGATGGTTTCTAGATAATACAATTGTTTGAAAGCTATTTTCTTTGTAATGTGTCCAGTTTCCACCAAAGGTATAATTCCATTGGGTAGTAACTGGTAAATATCCAAGAATATATTCATTTCTTTGAAAAGTTTCTGGGTCGGTGACATTGTCGTTTAGCCCTAGGTTTAATTCAAAATCATCTATTGCTCCAAGACCAATTAAGGTAATGTTGTTTTTGTCATTAAGTTTGATGGTTTGCTTGAACTGAAAATCGTTGTAGGTTGGTAAAAATGGCAGTTGTATCGCTTTAAATAAAAATTGTAAGTAAGATCTTCTAGCTGATAGAACAAAGTTAGATTTTTTTCCAATAGGTCCATCAAGAGTTAACCCTATGTCACTTGATCCAATGGTGAAGGATGATGCAAGCCGGTCACTATTTCCGTCCACTTGTTTAAATTCCATTACAGAACTTAAGCTGTTTCCTCTATTGGCTGGAAAAGCTCCAGAATATAAATCAACTTCTCTTATGAAATTAACATTTATCATTCCAACTGGACCTCCGCTAGAACCTTGTGTGGCAAAGTGATTAATATTGGGTACTTCGATTCCATCTAGGTAAAACCTGTTTTCGTTTGGGGCACCTCCTCTAATTATAATGTCATTTCTAAAAGAAACAGTTGAAGCTACTCCAGGAAGAGATTGAATAACTTTAGATATATCTCTATTGCCACCAGGGTTTCTGTAAATTTCTGTAGCACTTATATTTCTTTTGCTAACAGGGCTTTCTTCTGACTTGATGAATGGAGATGCTTTTACTTCAACTTCTTCTAATGATGTTGTTGATTCTGAAAGTTCAGCATTTATGATTGAAGGCTTGTTGGAATTTACAATTATTTCAGAAGCTGTGTAGGTGTCATATCCAACAAATGAGAAAGTGATATTATAGATTCCGGGTTTTATTTCATTTAGAATATAATTTCCGTCCAAATCAGAAGATACACCTTTATTTAACTCTTGAATAAATATATTGGCAAATGGAATAGATTCATTGTTAATTTTATCAGAAATTCTTCCTTTGACTGTTCCTGATTGAGCAAAAAAAGATTGAATTGTAAAAATTGCAATTAATAAGAGGTAAGCCTTCATTTTTGTTTAATAAATTTTATAAAAAGGTAAACAATTATTTTGAAATTCGTTTTTGTTTAACTAATTTGGCTCAAAATTAAACAAAATGTCTGTATATTCAATAGCCGATTTAGAAAAATTATCTGGAGTCAAAGCCCATACCATTCGTATATGGGAAAAAAGATACAATATAGTAGAACCTAACAGAACAGATTCTAATATAAGATTTTACGATGATTTTCAACTCAAAAGAATTTTAAATATTTCCTTTCTAATTAGACAAGGTTTAAAGATTAGTAAAATTGCAAAGCTAAATAACGAAGATATTGAATCAAAAGTTAGAGAGAAGTCTGCTGTTTCTTCTGATAGTGAGTTGTTTATAAATGATATAATAGTTTCTACTTTAACGTTTGATAAGGAGTTGTTTGAAAGTACCTTTGCTAAGTCACTCAAAGTTTTTGGATTTGAAAACTTTTATGAAAAAGTTATTATTCCATCCTTAAATAAAATAGGTTTTTTATGGTCGTCTGGTGAGCTTTTCCCGGCTCAAGAACATTTTCTATCTAACCTACTTAAGCAAAAGTTGTATGCAATGTTGGATTCAACAAGTCCACAAATTAAATCAGATAAAACTGTATTACTTTTTTTGCCTCCATGGGAAAATCATGATTTTGCTTTAATTTTTTCTGATATAGTGCTTCAGTCGTTAGGATTTAATGTGATTAATATAGGAAAGTCAATTTCAACTGAAAGTATATATGAGTGCATCAAAAAAATCCAACCAGATTTTTTGTTCACCACAGTTATAGTTGGTCATAAAATCAATGAAATACAAAGCTTTTGTGATGGAATTACCAACCATAATCATAATGGAATGTTTACTATTGCGGGAAATGTTGATCTTTTGAAACTCGTTAGAGTTAAAGGAAAAGTATTTTCAGGTTGTACAGAATTTAAAAACTATTACAAAAATTTAATCGGTTGAAAAAAGTGGGTGTAATTGGTTCGGGGTTCTCTAGTTTAACTGCAGCTATTGAACTTGCGAGTATGGGTTTTGATGTTGAGGTCTTCGAAAAAAATGAAGCTTTGGGCGGTAGGGCAAGACATTTTAAAGAAGAAGGATTTGTTTTTGACATGGGGCCTAGCTGGTATTGGATGCCTGATGTTTTTGAAGATTTTTTTGCTAGACACGGAAAGAAAGTTGAAGAGTATTACGATCTAATTAAATTGGACCCTGGTTTTTCTATCTATTATGATGATGGTGAAAAATTAGAAATACCAGAGTCTTTCAATGCTCTAGTAGATATTTTTGAAAATATCGAATCGGGTAGTGGAGACAAACTTCAGCACTTTATGAAAAGAGCTGAAAAAAAATATGAAATTGGAGTTAAAAATCTTGTTTATAAACCCTCCAAATCAATTTTTGAATTCATAAATTTAAAAGTAATTAAAGGTTCTTTTTATCTTGATATTTTTACTGTTTTTAGCAAATACGTCAGAAAGTATTTTAAGCACGAGAAACTCATTAAATTAATGGAGTTTCCAATATTGTTTTTAGGCTCACTTCCCAGTAATACACCAGCAATGTATAGTCTTATGAATTATTCTGGTTTAAAACAAGGAACCTACTATCCAATTGGTGGTTTTTACAAAATAATAGAAGCACTAGTTGGTTTGGCGAAAGAAAAAGGGGTTTCTTTTTCTTGTAGTTCTCAAGTGCAGAAAATAAATGTAACTAATGGGAAGGTTAGTAGCCTGCTTGTGAATAATCAAAATTTACCAATTGATATTGTTGTTGCTGGTGCAGATTATCATCATGTAGATTCTAAATTGTTAGAGCCAAAATTTAGAAATTATACAAATGACTATTGGAATTCTAGAAAGTTGGCGCCATCTTGTTTGTTATTTTATTTGGGGCTAAACAAAAAGCTAAAAAATGTCAATCATCATACCTTATTTTTTGATAAAGATTTTTCTAAGCACGCTAAAGAGATTTATGAAACCCCTAAGTGGCCTAATGAACCTTTGTTTTATATGAGTTGTCCTTCAGTTTCTGATGATTCTGTTGCTCCAAAGGGTATGGAAAACATTATGCTTCTTATTCCTCTAGCTCCTGATTTAAAAGATTCTAATGAGATGAGGGAAAAATATTTTCTGATAATGCTAGAAAGATTAAATCAGCTAACAGGAAATGATATTTCTGACAGTATTGTGTATAAAAAATCTTATTGTGTAAGTGATTTTATTAAAGATTACAATGCTTTTAAAGGGAATGCTTATGGTCTTGCTAATACATTGGATCAAACAGCTATTTTAAAGCCTTCACTTAGGAATAAAAAGCTTAAAAATTTATTTTATACGGGGCAGCTAACCGTTCCTGGCCCTGGTGTGCCTCCCTCAATTATTTCTGGACAGGTTGTTGCTAATGAGATTAACAAATATTTTTAAATTTATAGTATGAAACAGTTGTATGACAATATATCCTTTGAGTCTAGTAAATTAATTACTAGGACTTACAGTACAAGTTTTTCTGTTGGAATTAATTTTTTGAACAAAAGATTGCACAAAGCCATCTATTCTATTTATGGATTTGTTCGTTTAGCAGATGAAATTGTTGATAGTTTTCACAATTACCCCAAAAAGGAATTGCTTGATGAGTTTAAACACGAAACCTTCAAGGCTCTTGAATTAGGTATTAGTATAAATCCTGTTATTCACTCATTTCAGGAAACCGTAAGAAAATATAATATTGATCATGAGCTGATTATATTGTTTTTAAAAAGTATGGAGCAAGATTTATCTAAAATTGAATATTCTACTGAAAAATACAACGATTATATAGTTGGTTCTGCAGAAGTTGTTGGATTAATGTGTTTAATGGTTTTTGTTGAAGGTGATAAAAAAATGTATGATGCTCTTGAAATTCCAGCAAGAAAACTAGGAGCAGCTTTTCAGAAGGTTAATTTTTTAAGAGATGTTAATGCGGACTTCAATACTTTAGGGAGATCTTATTTTCCAGATGTTGATTTAAATAACTTCTCTACTGAAGATAAAATAAATATTGAAAATGATATTGAAGCTGATTTTATAGACGCTCTTGAGGGTATTAAAAAACTTCCTAGAACCTCTCGTTTAGGAGTTTTTATTGCCTATAGATACTATTTTTCTTTGTTTAAGAAAATTAAATCAGTTCCTGCTAATCACATCATGAGTACAAGAGTAAGAATTAACAATTCAAAGAAATTGGCTTTAGCTTGTCAGACCATGTTAATTAACAGGATAAACTTATTGTAGTGATACTATTGAATGTATTTATCTGTTTAATCACCTTTTTTTTTATGGAAGCAGTTGCGTGGTTTACCCATAAATACATAATGCATGGCTTCTTATGGGTCTTACACAAAGATCATCACGATAGGTCAAATGATTCTGTTTTCGAAAGAAATGACTTTTTCTTTTTGATTTTTGCCATTCCTGGATCAGTTTTTATTATTGTTGGTTCACAGCTGGGGTTTGATTTTTTTCTATTCTGGATTGGTCTTGGAATAACCCTATATGGAGCAGCTTATTTTTTTGTTCACGATTTGTTTATTCATCAAAGAATAAAAGTTTTAAAGAAAACTAAAAACCCATATTTACTTGCTATTAGAAGAGGGCACAAGGTTCATCATAAATATTTAGGAAAAGAAGATGGTGAGTGCTTTGGGATGTTACTAGTACCGTTAAAATATTTTAAATTTTTTCGCAATAGATAATGAATTTAACCTATTTAGTAATTAATTTTTTGGTGATTCTAATCCCCTTCATTTATTCTTTTCATCCCAGATTAAAATTTTACAAGGAGTATCCTTCTTTTTTTTGTTCTACACTGCTAGTTGGTTTTGTTTTTGTTGTGTGGGATATTTATTTTACTTATAATGGATATTGGGGATTTAATTTAGCTTATATTACTGGGGTTCGGCTATTTTCGTTGCCCTTAGAAGAGATTCTTTTTTTCTTTTGTATCCCATATGCCTGTGTTTTTTCATATCATGTTCTAGAATGTCTGCGTCCAATTAAAGAACACAAAAACGCTAAAAAGTACACCATTATCTTTTCTTTAATCCTATTTGTTTTGGGATGCATTTACCTTGAAAAATGGTATACCTCCATTACTTTTATTTCTCTATCTGTTGTTCTGCTGTTGGCAATGTATTTAATAAACATTACTAAGTTTTACAGGGCTTATTTAATTCTGCTTGTTCCATTTGTTATTACCAATGGTATTCTGACGGGGTCTTTTATTAAAGATCAAGTTGTATGGTACGATAATAACTATAATCTTGGAATTAGAATTTTCACCATTCCTATTGAAGATGTTTTTTATGGAATGCTTCTTTTACTTTTGAATGTGCTTATTTATGAGCTTTTAAGAAAGTCTGTTTTTAAGAGTTTTAATATACGTCAAAGCTCCAAGGACTCCTCCAACTAAAGGAGAGAGAATATAGACTATCAGCCACCCCGTGCCATTGAAAGAAAAAGCCCATTCGCTCCATCCAAAAATAAAAGAAACTATTCTAGGTCCAAAATCTCTAGCTGGATTCATACAGCATTGTGTATAAGGGGCAAATATGTAGATTAAAACACCGACTGTAATTCCAATTAATGTAGGAGCAAGCTTATTAATTTTTTGTATGGAAATTATAATAAAAATCAAGTAGACTAACATGAAAGTTGCTGTTGTTTCGGTTAAGCTTGCTAATGGAAGGTTTACCCAGTCGAGATTTTCGAATGTTGGATTAGGAAAGTATTCACCAAAAACACTTGCTGTTTTAATAGAGAAAACAGTTATGTCATTTTTAATAATTAGAAATAACAATAATCCTGCTATAAATGCACCCAAAAGTTGGGCGAAAAGGTAGATCCAGAAGCGTCTAATAGATATTTGTTTGTCAACTAAAAAGGCAATAGAAACTGCTGGATTTAGATGAGCTCCAGAAAGTTTTGAAGAACAGTATATTCCTAAAACAACAGCGGCTGTCCAAAACAAAGCAACTTCAAATAGTGAGTTAAGAAATTCATAAACAACTGCTAATGCAACTGAACCACAGCCAATAAAAACAAGAATGAATGTCCCTATTATTTCTCCAATAAAAATAGTTTTATTGCTCATGATTAAATAAATTGATTAATGTAATTCTCACAAAATTTTTTGATTTGGATTCTAGTTTTTTTAAATGCTTCATTTATTTCATGTTCTGAACCTGTAGCTTTAGTTGGGTCGTAAAAATTTTGATGAGTTTTAATAGTTTTTTTGGGGAATATAGGGCAGTTTTCACTTGCATGATCACAAACAGTAATTACATGAGAAATATCATGCTTTATATATTCATCTATGGTGTTTGATGTGTGTTTAGATATGTCAATATTGTCATCGGAAAGGGTGTCTATAACCTTTGGGTTTACACCATGAGCTTCAATTCCAGCACTAAGAATTGAGGCTTTCAAATTATGAATTTTAGCAAAGTGCCTAAGGTAGGCCTCTGCCATTTGACTTCTGCAACTATTTCCTGTGCAGATTACCAAAAAACTAAGATTTTTCATGGTTGTAAAGTTATTAAATCCTACAAAAAGCTCTTCGCTAATTCTGAATAAATAAATTAACTTTGTTTTAATGAAACTTGTAAGAACACCACTTCAATTTGCCTTTTTTCTTTCAACTATTATTGGGTTTTTATTTCTTTTGTTTCAGTATATCTATTTTCTTATTACTGATATAACCTTAGATTATTTTTACATCATTATTGTGTCAATATGTATATGGCTTTTTTCTTTTGGCTTGATTTATTTTCTATTGGAAAAAATGATTACCCAAAAAATAAGATTGCTGTATAGAACCATTCACAATTATAAAATTACTAAGGATAATTTTCCTGTAAAAATGAATGAGGATTTACTGTCTGCGGCTGAAGATGAGGTAATGAGATGGGCCGATTCTAATAGAGAAGAGATTGAAAAATTAAAAGATCAGGAAGTGTTTAGAAGAGAGTTTTTGGGTAATCTTTCTCACGAATTAAAAACACCTATTTTTAGTATCCAAGGTTACATTCTTACCCTTTTAGAAGGGGGGTTGGAAGATAAGCAAATGAATAGAGAGTTTCTTAGTAGAGCTTCAAAGGGGGTGGATAGAATGACCAAAATTGTTGAAGATTTAGATGTTATCACAAAATTTGAATCTGAGCGAATAAAGTTAGACCTAAAGTCATGTAATATTGTTCATTTAGCTAAGGAAATAATAGATGATTTGGAGATGAAGGCTAAAGAGAGAGATATTCAATTAGGTTTTAATAAGCAATATCAAAACCCTATTTTAACCCTATGTGATAGAGATAAAATAGCTCAAGTTTTTCAAAATTTAATTAATAATGCAATCAATTATTCTGAGAAAGGGAAATCTGTTGAAGTGCGTTTTTTTGATATTGAGGATAATGTTTTGATTGAGGTGTCTGATCAGGGAATGGGTATTGAGGAAAAACACATGTCTAGATTGTTTGAGCGATTTTACAGGGTGGATAAAAGTAGGGCTAGAAATCAAGGCGGAACAGGTTTGGGGTTAGCTATTGTTAAGCATATTGTTGAAGCTCACGATCAAACAATTAATGTTAGAAGTACCATTGGAAGTGGCTCAACTTTTTCTTTCACATTGAAAAAAGTTAAGTAGGAGCATTTCAACGGTTTAATCAATTTGCTACTTGAGCCTTTTTGATTCTTATGCTAAATTTTTTATATTTATTAGTCAGTATAGAATTATAAATAGGATTCCAAGCGTTGTTGTTCTTTCATTGTGTGGTTTGTTCTGTTTGTTGTTGTTTTGTTTTTAATTAGAAAATTAAATGTTATGAAAATGAGTAAAGTATTGAGTGTCGCAATCGTAGTTTGTTTAATTATTGGTTTTTCTTCTTGTAAAAAGAAGGGATGCATGGATCCTTATGCAATCAATTACAATGAAAAGGCTAAAAAGGATGATCCTGATTCACCTTGTTTGTATGCTAGTGAAGATCCGGAAAACAAAAATGTCGTTCTCCAGGAATTTACTGCTATAAATTGTGGGGCTTGTCCAGGTGGGCATAAAGTTGGTGATGAAATTCAGGCTGCTAATCCAAACGATGTAGTGATTATGGCTATTCATGGTGGAACAGGTTTAGCTACGCCAAATGGTCCTGATGAAGTTGATTTAAGAACAGAATGGAGGAATGATTTGCTTAGTGGATGGGGTACTGGTGGTAGTTTTGGTTACCCAATGGCTTTTGTTAATCGTAGAGATTTTTCATCGAGTGGTCTTTCTGCCTGGGGAGGATATGGTATGTATAAAAGTAATTGGTCAGCTGCTACTGATATTGTTTTAGCGGAACCTTCCTATGTTAATGTAGCCGCTTCTTCAACTATTAATACAGAGACTAGAGAGCTGACAGTTCATGCTGAGGCTTTCTTTACTGCTGATGGAGCTTTGATGAATAAACTTCATATTGCATTATTGCAAAATAATATTCTTTCTGCTCAGTCTGGTTCTTCTTCCTACTCTGATTTAATTGATCCTGCTACAGGATTGTATAAGCAGCAGCATATTCTACGTCACATGATTACGGGTTCTGATGGAGAATCATTAATTGAAACTTCTTCCGGTACTAGATTTGTAAAGGACTTTACGTACGTTATTCCAGCGGATATTGATTATGATCCAAATGATAATTATCCAGGAGCAGCTTATGATTTAAACAACTTAGAAGTTGTTGTTTATATATCTGATGCTGGAACAACTGAAATTATTTCTGGAGCTTACTCTTCTTGGAGAGATTAGTTTACAGCCCTACTTCTTTAAGTGCACTACTCAATAGATTGGTATGCTTAAATGGTTGAAATTTGTTGAAGCATGTTTTGTTATTAATTGTAAAGGAATTTTGTTTGCAGAATTTAACTGATGATTTTTTGTTGTGGTATTTTGCCAAGTATTCTTGTTCTGTTTGACCTGGGGTTGGAATAACAAATGCTTTTTTATTTAAAATAGAAAGGTCCATTATGTTGCTGTATCCTGGTCTACATATGATGTTTTCACTTTCGTTTATAATGGTATAAAAGTTATTTGTTTTAAGATGTGGAAAGTAAGAAATGTTTCTTTTTGTGTAGTTAGATTTTGATAGGTTACCGCCAATAACTGCACATGCAGCATTTTCTTTTGAGAATTCTTTAATAAGAAGTTTTTCAAAAAGAGTTCTTTGTGGCTCTGGTCCTGAAACAATTCCAAGGTATTTGTATTTGAAGTTTTGGTTGATTTTAGCTGGTTTTTTAAATCTAGAAAGAGGTCCAATGAAAGTGCTGTTGTTGGGGAGAGGAAAATCAGTAAGAATTCCAGATAATTTGTTGTTTTTGTAGTCTGGAATCCAGCAGTGTTTAAATTTATTAATGTAGTTAAGGTTAATTTTTAAGAATAGTGGAGTTAGTAGTTTGGGGCCTTGAATATGAATTTGATGCGTAATAAAGATGTTCGTTGTTTTTCTTGCTCTAAACCCAAATCTGTTATCCGAAATAATATAATCTAGCTTCAAACGAGAACTAAGTTGTTCTGCAATTTTTCTTTCAAAGTAAATTTTTTTAAAAAACTTTGGAGCTTGCACAAGCATTGATAATCCTTGTTTGTTTCCTTTGCTATATCTCACATTATATCCGTTTATGGGAATGTGCTGCAAAGAAGGAAAGTGTTCTTTAAAAATTACTTCACTGTCTTTGTTCCCACAAGTAAATACTTGGTGGTCTCTTAATAAAAGTTGCTCAATTAGAGGAACGCATCTTGTTGCATGACCTAATCCCCAGTCTAATGGGGCAATTAAAATGTTTTTAGGATTATTCAATTGGAAAATAATGAATTTGTTTGATCAATAAATTCATAGATGGCTTCTTTCCCAAGTGCATTTTTAGATGAGGTAATGAATGTCTCGGGCAGCGATTCCCAATTTTTGAGCATTTCATTTTGGTAGTTTTCTATGTTTAATTCCAGCTCTCTTGGTTTTAATTTATCTGCTTTTGTAAAACACATTACAAATGGAATTTGTTTAATTCCGCAATATTCCATGAACTCAAGATCGATTTTTTGTGGTTTTATTCTACTGTCAATTAATACAAATACACACATTAAGTTTTTTCTGTTTTCAAGAAATTTAAGTGTAAATTCAGCAAATTTAGCTCTGCTTTTTTTAGAAACTTTTGCATAGCCATATCCAGGAAGATCGGCAAGAAAAAAACTGTTGTTAATTAAGAAATGATTAATTAATTGAGTTTTTCCTGGTGTGCTAGATATTTTAGCTAACGATTTTCTCTCTGTTAGCATGTTGATTAGTGAAGATTTACCAACGTTTGACCTTCCAATTAATGCGTATTCAGGAAGTTTTGGATCTGGACATTTTTTCCAATCAGTATTACTTTGAATAAATTTTGCAAGAATTGACATTTTATTCTGGATTAATATAGCTGTTAATGTGTCTTTCTTTTTTAGAGTCAAAAATATCATCAATGGAAATCAAAATTCCCGTTTCTTCCACTTCTCCAAAGCTGTTGTTTAGAGATGTCCCAAAAGTTTTCATTGTTGATGATAGGTTCATGTAAGCTGAAACTAAAGGAGGGATGTTTTCATTAAAACTTCTAACATTTTGTTGTAGTATTTTAAAAGCTTCCTTGTATTCTAATTCATTTATTTGAGAAATAAAATTAGTAACATCTGAATGGAATCTGAGTGGTTTAATTGGAGAAACTAATTTTTCTCGATCATCAAAGAAGTGATACATAAACGCAAGTATTAAATCTCTTGCCTTTTTATTGAAATTCAGATACATGGTTACTTTGCCAAAAAAGTAGTTGATTTCTGGTTGATCTACAACGATAGCACCCAGTCCGTCCCATAGATTGTCCAAAGAAAAAATGCCTTTTCTGCTGCCTTGTGAAGGTTGGAAGTTGGGTTGAACAAATGATCTTCCCAGCTCAATTGTTGAAGGAAGGTATTGGGATTTAAAATTTTCTGAAAAAGTAAACAATCCGTTGGTTGCAAGAGGTGTGTTTTCATTAAGAGCATTGATGCATTGATGCATTTAATGAACCTATAACCACCAACTATTTCTTTTGATTCTGGTGCCCATACAATAAGCTGTTCGTAGTAAGCTTCTTTTTGAGTGTCAAAGTTGTCTAGGTCGCATTCTTTTCCTGTTCCTCCACCAGCATTTCTAAATGTTATTTCTCTTAGTCTGCCTATTTCTTGAGTCACATTGGGGCTATTGTGGTAATTTACAATATAGATTTCATTGTTAGCATTATTGGTTTTTCGAATAAACCTTTCTTTAGTTAGCTCTTTCTGAATTAGATGTAGTGGGATGGGATCTATTATATTCTTCATAAGCAGTGAATTAGGTGTTTTCATTAAATGAAAGATGGTGATCTTTTTCTAATGAATAAACATGTTTTTTTACTTTTTGAGCCCAGGTTAATTTGTCAATTTTGTTGTTAAAAGTCTCCCAAGGAATAGCCTTTCCAAATTTAAAAATAATTGTGTTTCCTTTTTGTTTAAACATTTCATCAGCTAAAAAAAGCATTTCAATATTGGCTTTTATGCCTAGTTTTTTTCTCCAATAGGCGATGTTGTAAAAACGTTTAGAATTCCCTCCGCTTATGAACACAGGGATTATGTTTCTTTTATGTTTTAGGGATTTAGTTATAAAGCTTTTTTGCCATTGTAGGTCGCTAATTTTCTTTTTCTTTTGTCTTCTAGAGACCATCCCAGCTGGAAATAATATAATGCATTTGTTTGATGCGTAAAGTTCGTCAATATGCTTGAGGTATGTTCTGGTGTTTTTCCCCACCTTGTTTATTGGGATAAATATGGGTTCAAAATTTTTAATTTGAAGAAGCATATCATTTACTAGTATATGTATGTCTTTTCGGATTTTTCCTACTTCATTAATGATTGCAACACCATCTAACCCACCAAGTGGGTGGTTTGCTGCTATAATTACTCCTCCATATTTAGGGATGTTTTCAGTGCCAACTGAGTTGGTTTTTACTCCCATATGAGTAAGTCCTAGAGTAGAAAATTCAATTCCTTTTTTGTTTTTATAGGTGGTGATTATTTCGTTAAGCTGATCTTGATGAATCAGTCTTTTTAATTTCTTGAGGATGAATTTTGGTAGAAATTTATAAAGAGTGGGGTTTTTGTCAATGAAAGCTTTTTCAATGTCAATTAGATTGATTTTTCCTTCTATGGAGGAGGTTTTAGGTTCCATTTTCAACAGCTCTCAAAGTTATTAAAATTAGCTCAAAAATGTGATATTGTTAATAATTATTATTATTTCACCACTTTCTCCCACTATAATTTAAATCTAATACATATCTGATAAATTGAAAAATTTTAATCATATTGCAACAAAATTTCTTTGCTTTCCGTTGAAAGTTATCCACATTTAATAAAAAGTGGGAAAATGTGGGTAATTTTTATTAGCTTTACATCTGATAACTATAGAGATTATTTATGATTGGTTTTATAGGAGAATATCATTGCAAAATTGATTCAAAAGGGAGATTGATGCTTCCTTCTGAGTTGAGAAAGCAATTGGATCCTTTGGATCAAGAACAGTTTGTGATTTCTAGGGGTGTTGATGAGTGTTTGTCTCTTTATACGATGTCTGAATGGACTGTTGTTGTAGATAAGCTCAGAAACTTAAATCGTTTTAAGGTAAAGGATAGGAAATTTGCCCGTATGTTTCAAAAGGGAGCAACTAAAATTCCTGTTGATTCAAATAGTAGAATTCTTTTACCTAAAAGTCTTTTAGGTTGGGCTGGTATTCAGAAGGAGATCGTAATTGTAGCAAATGTTGACTTGTGGGAGATTTGGGATAAATCAAAGTATGAGGCTTTGATGAGTGAGGATTGGGATGAGTTTGATGATTTAGCTGCTGATGTTATGGGCGGTTCTTCTGGAGATGAGTGATGATAGTTATCATATACCAGTTCTTTTACATGCTGCGGTTGATGGTTTAGTTTTAAATAAGAGTGGGACTTATGTTGATGTTACTTTTGGTGGTGGAGGTCATTCTAAAGAGATATTATCAAGGTTAAGTAAAGACGCTAAGTTAATTGCATTTGATCAAGATGAGGACGCTGTAGATAATGGAATAGATGATAGACGTTTTACGCTTATAGGTCAAAACTTCAAATACTTGTCAAATAATTTGAGATTAATGAAGCTAAATCCAGTAGATGGAATTTTAGCTGATTTAGGTGTTTCTTCACATCAATTTGACTCTAAAAATCGGGGATTTTCATTTCGTTTTGATGCGAAGCTGGATATGCGAATGGATAGCAATAGCTCTTTGGATGCTGTTTCTGTGTTAAATGAATACTCACAAGAAGATTTAGCGAATATTTTTTGGAATTATGGGGAGCTAAGGGAGTCAAGGAAGATTGCAAAAAGAGTGGTTCAGGTTAGATTAGAAACACCAATTACCAAAACTGGTCAGCTGATAGAGCTTTCTAGGGGGTTGGTGAATAAGAAAAAGGAAAATCAATTTTTCGCAAGAATTTTTCAAGCCATAAGAATTGAGGTGAATCAAGAAATGGATGTTTTGGAGTCCTTTCTTAATCAAACAGCTCAA
The DNA here is from genome assembly GCA_002716065.1 of Crocinitomicaceae bacterium. GTDB lineage: Bacteria > Bacteroidota > Bacteroidia > Flavobacteriales_D > Parvicellaceae. Next base: position 45,310 of record PAZE01000002.1, read on the forward strand.
ATGTTGGCTCCTGGTGGTAGGGTGGTAATAATTACCTATCACTCATTGGAGGATAGGATGGTTAAGAGGTTTTTTAAGTCGGGTAATATCAAAGGAGAGTTGACTAAAGATATCTATGGAAATGTTCAAAGTCCATTTAAAGAAATAACAAAAAAACCAATACTGCCAGCAGAAAAAGAGATTGAAATTAATAATAGAGCAAGAAGTGCAAAACTTAGAATTGCTCAAAAAATAGGATGAATAAAACAGTGAAAAATCCATTTAAACAAATAATGTCAGGGGAGCTGCTTCAGAGAGGTAGGATTGAAAAGAACTTGCCATTTCTTTTGTTTTTAACCCTGTTGATGTTGGTTTATATAGGTTATGGATATTATGTGGACAACACCTATAGAAGAATAAACGCTTTAGATAAAAGAAGTGAAGAATTGTATTCGGAGCTACAAACTGCTTTAGAGTTGTATGATCAGGAAAGTCTTCAGAGTAAAATAGCAGAAAAAACTTCCAAATGGGGGGTTTATGAATCAAAAGATCCACCCAAAAAAATTGAATTAATTAATGAGTAGTAAGCAAACCATAGTGCGTGTATACATGATTTATGTATTGATCTTGGTTTTTGCGTTTGCAGTTTTGGTGAAAATCTCATTTATCCAATTTTTAGACGGAGGAGAGTTGGTGGAACAGGCAGATAAGCAAATCTATAAAACTAGAATTGTTAAGGCTCCAAGAGGAAATGTTTTTGCTGATAATGATCAGAAAACATCCTTAGCTCTTTCAGTTCCAAGGTATGAGATTCGTGTGGATTTGATGACTATTAAAGAAAGTGTTTTTGATAGTCAGGTTTCTCTTTTGGCTGATAGCCTTAGCCTTGTATTTACAGAAAAATCAAAAGATCAGTGGCTGGAGGATTTACTGCGTCAAAGAACAAAAGGGAATCGCTATTTTCTTCTTAATAAGTCCATAAGAAACGATGAGTTAAATAGAATCAAGAAGTTTCCCATTTTCAGTTTAGGTCAGTTCTCAGGAGGGTTAATTGTTCTTAAGGAAAACAAAAGAATTAAGCCTTATGATTTACTTGCTGCAAGAACAATTGGATATGTAAAAGAAAACGATAGCATTTATGTTGGATTGGAAGGCGCTTTTAATGATCAATTAAAAGGGCAAGATGGTGAGATGTTGATGCAGAGGATTAATGGGAATCAATGGAAGCCAGTTGAAAGTGAATTTTCTAGAGAGCCAATTCCAGGGTGTGATATATATTCCTCAATAGATATCAACATTCAGGACGTTGCTGAGGCTGCTTTGTTAAAGCAAATGAAAAATCAAAAGGCGAGAAAGGGATGTGTCGTTTTAATGGAAGTTAAAACGGGCTACGTTAAAGCAATTGCAAATCTTACAATTAACAAGGATGAAACAGCTTACAATGAAAGTTTAAATCATGCAGTTGGGTTGGCTTCAGAACCTGGGTCTACATTTAAATTGGCTTCTTTAATGGTGGCTCTTGATGATGGAAAAATTGAAATCTCAGATAGTGTTAACATGAATGGGGTTTATACATTCTATAATAATAGTTTAACGGATCCTAAAAAATATGGAAAGAACACTATTCAGTTTGCTTTTGAAAAGTCTTCTAATGTAATAAGTAAGCTTATAGATGATAACTATAAGGATAATCCGCAGGCTTTTATTGATGGATTAAAGTCTATTGGTTTACATAATAAGTTAGGATTGCCAATTGTAGGAGAAGGTGAGCCCTTTATAAAAAATGCTGATCACCCAAAGTTTTCGGGGTTGTCTATACCTTGGATGTCAATTGGTTATGAAGTTGAAATTACCCCTTTGCAAACATTGACTTTCTACAATGCAGTGGCAAATGATGGGGTAATGGTTAAGCCACAGTTTGTTAAGCAGATAAGATATGGTAATGAGTTAAGACAATCCTTTGATTGTGAGGTTATTAATCCAAAGATATGCAGTGAGTCTACTCTTTCAGATGTAAAGAAAATGCTTAAAGGTGTTGTCGAAAGAGGAACTGCGAAAAATATAAAAGCTAGAGGTTTTGAAATAGCTGGTAAAACAGGAACTTCTAAAATTTATAACAACAAATCTAAAAAAGGATACGAATCTAAGTATCAAGCTTCTTTTTGTGGTTATTTCCCAGCCGATAATCCAATGTATTCTTGCATTGTTGTTGTTCAGGGCCCAACAAGAAATATTTACGGATCTATAGTTTCTGGTACTGTTTTTAAAGAGATTGCTGATAAGGTATATGCATTAGGTAATATGGACAATAAGGAAGTTGAGGTAGAAGACCTTTACTATCCTTTTTCAAAGCATGGTAATAAGCAGGATATGCTGATTGCTTGTTCAAAAATGCAAATTCCAATTCAAAAGGACCTTGGTGTTGGTAATTGGGTGGTTACTAAAGCAGCCGAGGATGGAATTCAGGTAAAAAATAGAAGAATTGTAAATGAAATAATTCCAAATGTTATAGGAATGGGTTTAAAGGATGCTCTTTTTCTTTTAGAAGATTTGGGTTTACAGGTAAAGGTTAAGGGAAGTGGCTTTGTTCGAAATCAGTCTATTAATCCCGGTCAAAAAGCAATTAAAGGTCAACTTATAAAAATTGATTTAGGGTAATGAAGTTATTGAAAGATCTAACATATGGAATAAATATTAAAGAGATTAAAGGTTCTACTAATGTAGCGGTAGATCAGCTTGCTTTTGATTCAAGAAAAGTAGTAAAGTTTACCTTATTTGTTGCTGTTAAAGGAACTCAGGTAGATGGGCATGAATATATTGAAGCTGCAATTTCCTCAGGTGCTGTATGTGTGGTGTGTCAAAAAATACCTAAAAAAATTCATAAAGAGGTTACCTATATTGTAGTTCAAAATTCTGCTAAGGCGTTGGGCGTTTTAGCTTCCAATTATTACGATAATCCTTCGGAAAAATTAAAATTAATTGGGGTGACAGGAACTAACGGTAAAACAACTTCTGTGACTCTTCTTTTTAATCTATTTAGGTTACTTGGTTTTAAAGTTGGGTTGTTGTCCACTGTTGAAAATAAGATTCACAATGAAGTAGTTCCATCAACTCATACCACTCCAAGTTCTTTGGAGCTTAATGAGTTGTTGAATAAAATGGTTACAAAGGGTTGTCAGTATGTTTTTATGGAGGTAAGCTCTCATGCGGTAGATCAGCATAGAATATCAGGTTTAACCTTTCAAGGTGGAGTATTTACCAATATTACTAGGGATCATTTAGATTATCATAAAACTTTTGATAATTACATAGCTGCAAAAAAAGGTTTCTTTGATTTACTTGGTACAGATGCTTTTGCCTTATACAATGTAGACCAAAGTCATGGTGAAACAATGGTCTTGGATACCAAAGCAAAAGTAGTTTCCTATGGAATGAATTCTGTATGTGATTATAAAGTAAAAATCATTGAAAATAGGTTTGATGGAATGACTTTAAATCTTGACGGAATTGAAGTTGACACTAAACTTATTGGTGATTTTAATGCATATAATTTACTGGTTGCTTACTCTGTTGGAAATTTACTTGGATATGAAAAAATAGATGTGCTTACTACCTTAAGTAGTTTGTCCGCTCCTGAAGGTAGGTTTCAGCATATTACTTCAAAAACAAATATTACCTCAATTATTGATTATGCGCATACTCCAGATGCTTTAGAAAATGTTCTTCAAACAATTAACAACATAAGACTTGGAAAAGAATTGGTGATAACTGTAGTTGGTTGTGGTGGTGATAGGGATAAAGGTAAGCGACCAATTATGGCAGAAATAGCTTGTAGATTAAGCGATCAAGTAATATTTACGTCTGACAATCCAAGATCTGAAAACCCTGATGATATCATTTCAGAAATGCAAAAAGGAGTTGGGCAAGCAGATTTAAGCAAAACTCTTTCAATAACTAATAGAAAAGAAGCCATTAAAACAGCTTGTAGTATAGCCCATGGTGGAGATATTCTGCTTGTTGCTGGTAAAGGTCATGAGAAGTATCAGGAGATTAATGGAGAGGTTATTCCATTTGATGACATGGAAATAGTTAAAGAAAATTTAAAAATAATGAATAAGTAATGTTTTATCATCTATTTGAATACATACAAGAAATAACTGATTTGTCTGGAGCTGGATTGTTTCAATACATTTCTTTTAGAGCTGGAATGGCTATAATTACTTCTCTAATAATATCTATGCTTTTTGGAGGTAAGCTAATTCGATTATTAAGGAAAAAGCAAGTAGGAGAGAGTATTAGAGATTTAGGCCTTGATGGGCAAGTAGAAAAGGCAGGGACTCCCACCATGGGAGGCTTAATTATTTTAGGGGCTATTTTAATTCCAACTTTATTATTTGCTAAGCTGGATAATATCTACACCATTACTATGGTAATTGCTACTGTATGGTTGGGGTTAATAGGTTTTATAGATGATTATATTAAAGTATTTAAGAAGAATAAAAAAGGATTAGCTGGCAGATTTAAAATAGTTGGTCAAGTTGGAGTTGGGATAATTGTAGGTTCGTTACTATACTTTAGCGATTCGGTTGTAATCAAGGAAAAAGTTGTTGTTGATGTTGAGCAGATAGGTGAATTTTCTGATAAGGAATCATCTCAATATAAGTGGGTAGAATCTAAATCCACCAAAACAACCATTCCATTTTTTAAAAATAACGAATTTGATTACAGTTGGTTTGGTCTTGGTAAATATACTTGGATAGTATTCATATTAATTGTAATTATCATTGTTGTTAACGTTTCCAATGGAGCTAATCTAACTGACGGAATTGATGGGTTGGCAACAGGAACTTCAGCAATAATCGGTACCACTTTAGCAATTTTTGCCTACCTCTCTGGAAATGCAGTTTTTGCTGATTACCTAAACATTATGTATATCCCAAACTCAGGTGAGTTGGTGGTTTTTATTGGTGCTTTTGTTGGTGCTTGTATTGGGTTTTTATGGTATAACTCCTATCCGGCTAAAGTGTTTATGGGGGATACAGGAAGCCTTGCTTTAGGAGGTATTATAGCCACTTTTGCAATTGCTATTCGAAAAGAGCTTCTTATTCCAGTTATCTGCGGAATTTTTCTTATTGAGAACGTTTCGGTAATGATTCAAGTAGGGTATTTCAAGTATACCAAACGAAAATATGGTGAAGGAAAAAGGGTGTTTTTAATGGCTCCTTTGCATCACCATTATCAAAAGAAACAAATGCACGAATCTAAAATTGTTGCTCGATTTTGGATTGTAGGAATTTTACTGGCTGTTTTATCAATTGTAACTCTTAAGCTTCGATGATTTCAGAAAAAGAAATAACGGTTTTAGGAGCTGCAAAAAGTGGTATTGGAGCAGCTGTTTTAGCCAAAAAGGAAGGGTTGAATGTTTTTGTTTCTGATTACGGAGAAATAAAACAAGAGTATAAGCAACTGTTAAATAGTTTGAATATAGATTGGGAGGAAAATGGGCATTCTCAAAATAGAATACTTAAATCAGTTGAGGTAGTAAAGAGTCCTGGTATTTCAAATGATGTGAAAATTATTAAGGATTTAATTACCAATAATATTCCTGTAATCTCAGAAATTGAATTTGCTGGAAGGTATTCTAAGGGAAAGAAAATATGTGTTACTGGAAGTAATGGTAAAACTACTACTACGCTAATGATTAAACACATTTTATCTAAAGCAGGGTTAGATGTGGTAGCTGTAGGAAATGTAGGAAACAGTTTTGCTCAAGTGTTATCAGAAGGTGATCATGATTATTATGTTATTGAGTTGAGTAGTTTTCAGCTGGATAACATGTACGAATTCAAAGCTGATATCTCAGTATTATTAAACATTACTCCAGATCATTTAGATCGATACGACAACGATTTTAACAAGTACATTCAAAGCAAGTTTAGAATTCTTAACAACCAATCAGAGCATCAGGTATTCATTTATAATGCTGATGATCAGGTGATTCAGAACGAAATTCAAAAAAGAAAAATAGCCCCAAAACAACTTCCTTTTTCAATTGAAAATCAGCTAGAACAAGGAGCTTCATTAAATAAAAATCAAATACAAATCAATATAAAAACCAAAGAAACAATTATGTCTATACACGAGCTAGCACAACAAGGAAAACACAATACTTATAATTCAATGGCTTCTGGCATTGCATCAAGAGTATTGGACATTAGAAAAGAAATTATTAGAGAAAGTCTTTCAGATTTTCAAAATGTTGAACATCGATTAGAGTTTGTAGCCAAAATACATGGTATTGACTTTATTAATGATTCAAAAGCAACAAATGTAAATTCTACATGGTATGCTTTGGAAAGTATGCAGAAGCCTACTATTTGGATTGTTGGTGGAGTAGATAAGGGTAATGATTATTCTATGCTTGAGGGTTTGGTAAAACAAAAGGTAGTAGGGATAGTTTGTTTAGGTAAAAGCAATAGAAAAATTCATAGATCCTTTGGTTCAATAGTCGATAATATTCACGATTCTAATTCTGCACAGGAAGCGGTTAGAATTAGCTATCAATTGGCAAAAAAAGGATATGCAGTTTTATTATCCCCTGCTTGTGCAAGTTTTGATTTGTTTGAAGATTATGAAGAAAGAGGAACAAAATTTAAAAGGGCCGTCCGAAATTTATAATAGTAGTAGATATGGAAAAAAAGAAAATAGAAACCTTATCTGAAAAACTGCTTTCTTCAAGAGAGCAGGGAAGAATGTCATTTTCTGAAATAGATTATAGGTTGCAAACAGTGCTAGAGCACAATGATGTTGAGTGGATTAATGATTCTAAGTCTACTTCTTTAGAGTCTTCGTGTTATTCTTTAGAAGTTATTCAGAAGCCAATAATTTGGATTGTTGGTACCAACTAACATAAACAAGATTTTTCTTTGGTGGAAAAGCTAGTTCGTTTAAAGGTTTGTAAAATTGTTTGCTATGGAAATTTTGATACTGCTATTAAATACTCTTTAAGTAGTGTTGTTGATGGCTATGCGTATAAGAGTGAGTTAGAAGATGCAATTAAAATTGCAGATCAGTGGAGTAAAAAAGGGTATGCAGTTTTATTCTCACCAGCTTGTGCAAGCTACCAAAAGTTTAACGATTACAAACACAGAGGGCAGGAGTTTAATCGATTGTTAAATCAATTGTTGTAGTGCAAAATATTCTTGAAAAATATCTAAAGGGAGATAAGGTAATTTGGAGAGTTATTCTTTTGTTGTCTTTGTACTCAATAATTATGGCCTACAGCTCTAGTTCTAACCTGGCTTACCGATTAATGGATGGTGATGCAACCCCTTATTTATTTAAACATGCAATAATTCTTATAGTTGGAATTGTAATGATTGTTTACCTACAATTTTTCAATTATAAATATTTTTCTAGGCTATCACAGCTTGGTATTTATATATCGGTTCTACTTCTTTTGTTAACATTGGTTTTTGGAGTGAATAAGGGAAATGCATCAAGGTGGATTATGGGTTTTCAACCTTCAGATTTTGCTAAGGTAGTTTGTGTAATATATGTGGCTAGAATGGTGGTTCTGAAAAAAAAGCACATTAAAAACTTTAAAGAAGGAGTTATACCAATTGTTTGGCCTGTTGTTTTGATCTGCACGTTAATTGTTCCAGCGGATTTTTCTACGGCTGCTTTGCTTTTTGTGGTTTGCTTTATTTTAATTTTTGTTGCTGGTGCAAAGTTAGCTCATCTTCTTTCAATAGTTGGAGGTGCAATTGTGCTTTTTGGTATGGCATTGTTGTTGAACATGGCAATTCCTGGCCTCCTCCCAAGAGTCGATACTTGGTCAAAAAGACTGACTAGCTACGAGTCAGGTGTCGAAGAAGAGAACTACCAAGCTCAACTTGCACTTAGAGCAGTTGCTAATGGTTCAGTTATGGGAAAGGGCCCTGGTAATGGAACTATAAAAAACAATTTATATTCAGCACAATCAGATTTTATATTTTCTTCCTCCATTGAAGAGTTTGGTTCCATAATCGGAGGTTTAGGTGTCATTTTCTTATATCTAGTATTGCTTTTTAGAGTAATAAAGATTATGACTAAATCGGAAGGTGAATTTGGCGGGTATATGGCCTTTGGCTTAGGATTTTTATTGGTTTTTCAAGCCATGATAAATATCGGAGTTGGGGTTAATTTACTTCCTGTTACTGGTCAACCTTTGCCTTTACTTAGTATGGGGGGGACTTCAATTTTGTTTACTTGCCTTTCGCTTGGAATAATATTAAATGTAAGTCGAACAATATATAAAGATAATAATTAATCTTATGAGCTATAGATTTATCATAAGCGGTGGTGGTACTGGAGGACATATTTTCCCTGCTATAGCAATAGCAAATGAGTTGAAATTAAGGTTTCCCCAATCTAAACTGTTGTTTGTAGGAGCTGAGGGTAAAATGGAAATGACTAAAGTCCCTGAAGCTGGATATGAAATAGTTGGTTTAGAAGTAGTGGGGTTGCAAAGACGATTAACAATAAAAAATTTGGTTTTCCCATTTAAGCTTCTCAAAAGTCTATTTAGAGCAAGAAAAATCGTGAAAAATTTTAATCCCAATATAGCAATTGGTGTAGGAGGCTATGCAAGTGGTCCAACATTACGTGTTGCTGGTCAATTGGGTATTCCAACTATTTTACAAGAACAAAATTCTTATGCTGGTTTAACCAATAAATTGTTAGCCAAAAAGGCAAAGAAAATCTGTGTTGCATATGAAGGAATGAATCGGTTTTTTGAAGCTGGCAAAATTGTTGTTACTGGGAATCCTGTAAGAAATGACATTATTGATTTAGCTGATAAAAGAGAACTAGGAATTAAGCATTTTGGGTTAAATCCAAACTTAAAAACAATTTTAGTTATAGGTGGTAGTTTAGGTGCTAGAACCATTAATGAAAGTATACTTGATAAATTACAAGAGTTTAACAATGCAAATGTTCAGCTACTTTGGCAAACAGGAAGTTTTTATTTTTCTTCAATAAATAATTCAGTTAGTCAAAGCGGCTTTAAGTCTATATTTCCTCAAGAGTTTATTAAAAATATGGATTTGGCATATGCGGCTTCCGACTTGATTATTTCTAGGGCAGGAGCCCTTTCTGTTAGTGAATTGTGTATCGTAAAAAAGCCGACTATTTTAGTCCCTTCGCCTAACGTATCTGAAGATCATCAGACAAAAAATGCAAAATCACTTGTTGATAAAAAAGCTGCCATACATGTAAATGATGTTGATGCACGCACGAAATTAGTTGAAACTGCACTAGAATTAATTGAAAACAAGCCATTGTGCGATGAATTAACTTCAAATATTGNGTTGTTGGCAAAACCCAATGCTGCAGTTGATATTGTTAATCAGATTGTAGNAATTATNAAAAACAATTGAATTTAAANGATTTAAATAGGGCCCATTTTATTGGTATAGGAGGTATAGGTATGAGTAACCTTGCTCTTTATCTTCTTTCCAAAGGAATTCGTGTAAGTGGATATGATCGGGAGCAATCTGAAATTACCAATAATCTTATTGCCAAAGGTGCAGAAATCTTTTATGAAGATCAATTGAGTTTATTGTCAAATCAAAAGGAAATTGATATTGTTGTTTATACTCCTGCCATTTCATCTGCAAATAATCAATTGTCTTATTTTTTGGCTACTCATGATTTTGTAGTAAAAAGAGCCGAGTTGTTGGGGCTTATAACAAAAAGTAGTTTTTGTATTGCTGTTGCTGGAACTCATGGTAAAACAACAACATCTTCAATTATAGCTCATATGTTAGAATATTCAGGATATGGGTGTACTGCTTTTTTAGGTGGGATTTCTAGCAATTACAATACGAATTTAATTTTAAATAAAGCATCCGAAAATGTTGTTGTTGAGGCCGATGAATATGATCGTTCTTTTTTGACATTAACTCCTGATATTATTCTTTTAACTTCTATTGATGCAGATCACTTAGATGTATATGGATCAATTGATAAAATTGAAGAAGGGTTTCAGCAATTTATTGATTTAATTCCTGATAATGGGAAAATAGTAAGTAATTACGGTTTAGAGATATCTGCCGATACTATCATTTCTTACGGAGAGAATCAAAAAGCTGATTATTGTATTCACAACATTAGAGTTGAGAAAGGGGAACATTATTTTGATTTGCAAGCAAAGGGAAAATTAATTGAGAATATTCGTTTAGGAATTCCAGGAGTTCACAACATCTATAATGCAACTGCTGTTGTTGTATTGGGATTAGATTTGGGTATTGATCTAGAAGTTATAAAAAAAGCATTAGCCACTTTTAAGGGTGTTAAAAGAAGATTTGAATACCATTTAAAAACCAGCTCTTTAGTATATATTGATGATTATGCACATCATCCTAAAGAAATAGAGGCTTGTCTTTATTCTGTAAAGCAGCTTTATCCTAATAAAAAAATAACGGTCATTTTTCAACCTCATTTATTTTCTAGAACTAGTGATTTTATGGATGATTTTGCCTCTAGCTTGTCGTCTATAGATGAGCTTATTTTATTAGATATTTATCCAGCGAGAGAATTGCCAATAAAAGGAATTTCATCAACTGTTTTGTTGGAGAAAGTGAATTGTTCAAATAAAATTTTACTTGAAAAAGATGAATTAATTCCTGAGTTAGAAAACAGATTGTTAGAAGTGGTGCTTACTATGGGTGCTGGGGATATAGATGCTTTGGTTGACCCTTTAAAAAGAATGTTGAATTCTAAAATTGCAAAGAATTGAAGAAAGTCATTAACATATTGTTATGGTCATTACTTTTTGTTGGCGCAGCTTTGCTTTTAAGTTTTGTGGACTCTAACTACAGCTCAATCAAAGTCAGTAAAATAGTTGTAAATATTGACAAGTCTAATGGCCATTCTTTTATTAATAAGGCTCAGGTTTTAAGAACATTAAGTGACATAGGCATTAAAGGAAAAGGGGAGCTAAATAGTCAGCTTAACTGTAAAAGAATTGAGGAGATTATAAAAGGTTTTTCTGGANCAAAAAATGTTGAGGTATACCTTTTCAATAATGGTGTTCTAGAAATTGACATTCATCAAAGAACACCCATTGCTAGGATTCTTCATCAAAATGGATATTTGAGCTATTATATTGACCAGCAGGGTAAGGTAATGGCATTAAGTAATTCTTATGTTGCAAGAGTCCCAGTTTTTAATGGAGCAATTAAATATGGAAGTCAGTTCACACCAAATGCTGTTACTTCTAGTAATAGCAAAGAAGATATTGTTTTAAAAGGCATTTATGATATAGCAAGCCAAATTAACAAAGACCAATTTCTATCATCTCAAATTGTTCAAGTTTATTGTACCCAAAAAGGACATTTTGAACTTATCCCTAGGATAGGAAACCATAGAGTTATTTTTGGTCCAGCTGAAAATATTGATCAGAAGTTTAAAAAATTAAAATCCTTTTATACCAAAGGAATAAATATCAAAGAGTTGAATCTCTATGATACTCTAAATATTATGTATAACACTCAAATTGTATGTTCAAAAAGATAAATTAAAAATTATGGATGCACCAGAAATAGTAGTAGGCTTAGATATCGGAACCACAAAAATTGCTTGTTTGGTAGGCCGCAAAACCGATCATGGTAAAATTGAAATTTTAGGGGTTGGAAAGGCTCCTAGTGTTGGCGTTACTAGAGGAGTGGTTTCAAATATTGAAAAAACAGTTCAGTCAATTCGTTTAGCCGTTGAAGAAGCAGAGGCAAAATCTGGAGTTGAAATTAAAGTGGTAAATGTTGGAGTTGCTGGTCAGCATATAAAGAGCTTACAGCACCGAGGGATGATAACAAGAGATAATTTTGATGAGGAAATTTCTCAAAAAGATGTAGATGAGTTGATTGAAGATATGTATAAGCTAGTAATGTTGCCAGGAGAGGAGATTATCCATNTTCTTCCTCAAGAATACATCGTTGATAGGCAGCAGGGAATTAAGGATCCAATTGGTATGGCTGGTGTGCAGTTGGAAGCTAATTTTCATATCATTACAGGTCAGATTGCTGCTGCTAAAAATATATTTAAGTGCGTTAGTAAGGCTGGTTTGGAAGTAGCTGAACTTATTTTGGAACCTTTGGCGTCTTCCTCTGCAGTTCTTAGTGAGGAAGAAAAAGAAGCTGGAGTTGCATTAGTTGATATTGGAGGTGGTACAACAGATATTGCAATATTTCAGGATGGAATTATCAGACATACTGCAGTAATTCCTTTTGGTGGTAATGTCATTACTGAAGATATCAAAGAAGGATGTACCATAATGCATCGTCAAGCAGAACTGCTTAAAACAAAATTTGGGGCTGCTATTACTCAGGCTAGTCAAGAAAACGAGATAGTTTGCATTCCAGGTTTAAGAGGAAGAGATCCTAAAGAAATCTCGGTTAAGAATCTTTCAAATATTATCAATGCTCGAATAACAGAAATTTCTGAACATATTTATTATGAAATTAAAAACTCTGGATTTGAGAAAAAGCTCATTGGAGGAATTGTTGTTACTGGAGGTGGATCTCAATTAAAGCACATTAATCAATTGTTTGAATACATTACTGGAATGGATTCTAGAATAGGCTATCCAAATGAGCATTTAAGCTCAAATACCAATATTAATGTTACTTCTCCTTTGTTTGCAACTGGCGTTGGTTTAGTGGCCAAAGGCTTTGAGCAATTTGATATGCTTAAATCAAGACAAGAGAAAATTAGTACTAGAACACATTCACAAAAAAACAGGGGGAGTTTCTTTGAAAAGATTAAAACTTTCTTTGATGATAAAGTAGAGTAATAAGTAGAAACTTTTAAAATATAACGTTATGATGAAATTTGATTTACCAAAAGACCAATCTTCGATTATTAAAGTAATTGGTGTTGGCGGTGGTGGCAGCAATGCCGTAAACCATATGTATAGACAAGGAATAAAAGGGGTAGACTTTATTGTTTGTAATACTGATCACCAAGCTTTGGACATAAGTCCTGTCCCTGTTAAGATACAGTTAGGTCAAAGCCTTACAGAAGGTAGGGGTGCCGGTTCAATTCCTGATGTTGGAAAGAATGCAGCTATCGAAAATTTAGATGACATAAAAGAGATTCTAGAAAAAAACACAAAAATGGTATTTGTTACTGCTGGAATGGGCGGTGGAACAGGTACAGGTGCTGCTCCTGTTATTGCTCAGGCTGCAAGAGAACTAGGTATTTTAACAGTAGGTATTGTTACAGTGCCGTTTACTTTTGAAGGAAGAAAAAGAAGAACTCAGGCAGAAATAGGTCTTGAAAAAATGAGAGATAGCGTGGATACATTACTTGTTATAAACAACGATAAGCTCAGAGAGAAGTACGGGAATCTGTCATTAATTAATGCTTTTGAACAAGCTGATGATGTACTAGCAATTGCGGCAAAAGGAATTGCTGAGGTGATTTCGGTAACAGGTCAGATTAATGTCGATTTTAATGACGTTAATACTGTTATGAAAGATAGTGGTGTTGCCATAATGGGATCTTCAGAGGCTGAAGGTGAAGATAGGGCAATAAAATGTGTTGAGAGTGCATTAGCTTCACCGTTATTGAATGATAATAATATTAAAGGTGCAAAATATGTTCTTTTAAATATTACATATGGTAAAAATGCGGTGTTAATGGATGAGATTTCAGAAATTACTGATTATATACAAGAAGAAGCTGGAAGTACTGCAGATGTTATTTGGGGACATGGTTACGATGAGAATTTAGAGGAAAAGCTTTGCGTTACTATTATTGCTACAGGATTTAAAACTTCTCCAAATACTGGGATCCCTGAAAAAGAACCTCAGAAGAAAAAGATTGATTTAGAGGATAGTAATCGTCCTACTATGATTACTCAGCCGATAGAGTCACCAATTGAATCTTCGAATCAGGAGAATTTGGTTTCTAATGTTTTAAGTGAAGATGAAGAGCCCTTTGTGGTTAAAAAATTCAATTTAGAAGATGAAAGTGAAATTTCTGAACCTGTATCCTTGTATACTGAGCAGTCGTCTGAAACTGTAGCTGAAAATGATGAAGTTGTACCAAGTGCTGATGGTAAGATTCGATTTTATTTAGATGAAAATCAGGATAATGATAAGCAAGAAGATTCTGATAATGAACAACCATGGAAGCAATCAAGTGCCGAAGCTGAAACAAATTCTGAACCATCTGTTGAAGAAAATAAAGAATTAACAAAGCAGCGATTGGGTAGAATTCAAAAGGAATCACAAAAAATGAAATCTCCACTTGGTATTTCAGAAATGGAAAACGAACCTGCTTATAAAAGAAGGAACATTAAATTAGATGAAGATTTTCCGAAGTCTGATGATTCTAATGTTTCAAGGTTTACTTTAGGTAATCAAGATGAAGATGGTAATAATACTGGATTAAGTGGAAACAATTCATTTTTACATGATAATGTAGATTAGTATGAGCTTACAAGATTCAATTAATGCTGATATTAAGCAGGCCATGCTTGCTAAAGAAAAAGAAAAATTAGCAGCCTTAAGATCTATAAAGGCTGCTTTACTATTAGAAATGACAAAAGAAGGTGGCGATGGTAGTGTTTCGGATGATACTGGGATTAGGGTTTTACAGAAGCTATTCAAACAACGTAAAGATGCTGCGAAGATTTATGTGGAACAAAATAGAGCGGATTTAGCTGAAGTTGAAGAAAAAGAGGCGTCCTTTATTGCTGTTTATCTTCCTTCTATGATGAGTGAAGATCAGGTTGCTAAGGTTGTTGAAGAAGTTATTTCCCAATTAGGAGCAAGTGGTCCTTCGGATATGNGAAAAGTTATGGGTTCAGTTATGGGAAGACTAAAAGGTAAAGCTGAAGGNTCATTGATTTCNTCTGTTGTTAAACAGATGCTAAATAAACTTTCCTGATTAAAATGAATTAATATATTAGCAAATCTAAATTTTAAAGATTTGTATTATGGATTTTCTTCCCCAAGAGATAGAGCAGTATGCTTTGTCTCATACTTCAGATGAAAATAATTTATTAAAGGAACTTAATAGACAAACTCATATTCAAATTCTACAACCAAGAATGTTGTCTGGACATTTGCAAGGTAGAGTTTTGAGTATGTTTTCTCATATGATTAACCCTAAAAGAGTTTTGGAAATAGGAACTTATACGGGATATAGTGCTTTGTCAATTGCAGAGGGAGTTACTAAAGACGGGAAAATTTTCACTATTGANCTTAATAAAGAGTTGGAGCCGTTTACTCGATCTTACTTTTGTCAGTCTAAATACAATGATCAAATTGAGTTTATTGTTGATAATGCCCTTAATGTAATTCCTAAGTTGAATGAGACTTGGGATTTGGTTTTTATAGATGCAGATAAAGAGAATTATTCCACTTATTTTGATTTAGTGATTAATAATGTTAGAAAAGGCGGCTTTATTATTGTAGATAATGTTCTTTGGAGTGGAAAGGTAATTCAAGAAATTTCTTCCGCTGATCAAGAAACTGCTGGGATTGTGAACTTTAATACAAAAGTTAATGAAGATTCNAGAGTTGAAAATGTATTAATGCCCATAAGAGATGGTCTTATGGTACTTAGAAAATTATGATTTGCTTTCAATAGATGTATAAAACCATTGAAATTATTATTTTTACCATCCGTAAAAAAGAAATGTTGAATAGTATCTCAACGCTTTATGTTTGAATATTAATAAATACTATATAAATGAAAAAAATTGCTAAACTATTACTCGCTTCGTTATTGTTTTTTGGAACAGCTTTAAAGACAAAAGCCGATGAAGGAATGTGGCTTCCTTTCCTTTTGGGTGGTGAAACGTATAAAAACATGCAAGAATGTGGAATTCGTTTAACGCCTGAACAAATATACTCTGTTAACCAATCAAGTATTAAAGATGCTATTGTTGCTCTTGGTGGTGGCTTTTGTACTGGAGAAATTATTTCTAAAGAAGGATTAATGTTAACCAATCATCATTGTGGATATGATGCAATTCAACAAAATAGTACTACCGATCATGATTATTTAACGGATGGGTTCTGGGCAATGAATAAAGGTCAGGAGATTCCTGTTGATTTTTCTGTTTGGTTTCTAGATAAAATGAAAGATGTAACAGATCTAGTGTTAGCAGATGTTACCAGTGAGATGAGTGAAGATGAGCGATCTAACGCAATTCGAAAAGCTATTTCTAAGCTCAAGGAAGAAGCCTCTGAGGGTAAAGGTGAAGAATTTGCTGTTCAAGTAAAACCTTTTTATTATGGTAATTATTATTACATGTTTACTTACAATATCTTTAATGATGTTCGTTTAGTTGGAGCTCCTCCAAGTTCCATTGGTAAATATGGTGGTGATACTGATAACTGGATGTGGCCTAGACATACTGGTGATTTTTCTATGTTTAGAATCTATTCTGATAAGGATAATAATCCTGCTGATTTTGCTGAGGATAATATTCCTTACACTCCAAAGCACTCACTTCCAATTTCTACTGCAGGTGTTAAGCAGGGTGATTATGCAATGATATTAGGATACCCTGGAAGTACTGACCGATATTTAACTTCTCTAGGTGTTAAGCAGGCTGTAGAGATTGAACAACCTGCAAGAGTTAAAGTAAGAAGAATGAAGCTAGATATTATGGAAGAGGGGATGAATAAAGAGCAAAAAGTTAGAATTCAATACGCTTCCAAACACGCTAGTGTAAGTAACTATTGGAAATATTTCATTGGTCAATCTGAGCAATTGGTTAGAAATAATGTGTTTGCTAAGAAAGAAGCAATTGAGAAAAAGTTTTTGTCTTGGGCAGCCGAATCAGAGGACAGGGATAATAAATATGGAAACGCTATTGAACTTGTTCATAAATCTAAAAAGGCCTCTCAAGAATACATTATTCCTGAAGTTTATTTTATGGAAGCTATTTATCAAGGGCCTGAATTATTCGGTTTTTTAATTAACAATTTTGGTTATCGATCAGCTATAGGTGGTGCGCTAAATTCTATTGTTGCCAAATCTGAAGAACTAGTGAGCTTAAAAAAGAAAATTGATGGGATGAAAGATGATTCACTAAAAGATATGGCGAATGAATCTTATTTAAAAATAGAAGAGGAAATTGCANTNGATCAACAAGTTCTCTCCGAAGCTAAAAAAGCGCTGTTGGAAAATGTTGATGAGTTTTATAAAAATTACAATCAGCAAATAGATCAGAATTTGATGTCAGCTATGTTAAAGGTTTATTTTGCTGATGTTCCAAGTTCATTTCACCCTCAGGGACTAACAGATTTAGCGAATAAGTATAATAACAATTTTGAAAAATTTGCTAGTAAATATTATGCTAAATCACCATTTGTTTCCAAAGAGAAATTAACTACTTGGATTGAAGATAAGGTTAGTATAGATGCTCTTGAAAAAGATCCTGTTTATAATCTTGCCAATTCTTTTTTACAGTTTTATATTGAAGAAATTAGAATGCCTAAAATGGCCTTTGAGGCTGATTTTAGCAAAGGTATGCGCCTTTTTGTTGATGGGTTAAAACAAATGGGATATAATAAAGCTTCTGATGCCAATTCTACTATGAGAGTCACTTTTGGTAATGTACTTCCATATGATGCTAAGGATGGTGTTACTTTTAAGCACTATACTACTATGCAGGGAGTAATGGATAAGGAAGTTGTAACAGATGATAAGAATCACGAATTTTATGTGCCAAGCAGACTAAAAGAGCTACATGATGCCAAGGATTATGGTCCTTATGCTAATGAAGATGGTGTTTTGCCAGTTTGCTTTTTGTCCAACAATGATATTACTGGTGGAAATTCTGGTAGTCCTGTTATTAATGCCGATGGCGAGTTAATAGGTACTGCATTTGATGGAAATTGGGAAGCTATGAGTGGAGATATTTATTTTGAGCCTAATATTCAACGAACCATCTCAGTTGATATCAGATATACCTTATTTATTATTGATAAGTATGCTGGAGCTGGACATTTGGTTAAGGAAATGCAAGTTAATACTGAAAGAAAAAAACCTGGTAATCAGAAGAAAAGAAAGTCGAAGCCTAAAAAAGAATTGAAGTTATTGGAGCTAATAGAGCCAATAGATGAACTTCCAATAGAGATTAAAGCAGATTAAATCTAATTACTGATACAAAAAAAGGAGCTTTAAAGCTCCTTTTTTTGTGTCTATTTTCAATGAATTGATTACAAAACTCCTTTTTGAAATTCATTTTTTAAAATTTCAGCTGCTTTATCAGTTGGTATTTTATCCATTTTTGATAAGATTTCAAAAATTCCTGTACTGAGCTCTAATGCACNTGCATTTTCCTTAAGCTTTCCATTGGCCATATTTATTATTTGTACTGTTTCTTCCCTACTTTTTTTTAGCGCATTCCATCCGTTATTAGAAATATAAACTTGTTGAGACATGTTGTGNGCATATTCTTCTCTAATAACTCGAAGNAATTCAGCGTGCAATAATTTTCCACTCATTCCTCTTTTATGAATTCTAAAAATTAGATTGTTTGGGTCTATTCTTTCTAGATATAGAATTGCTCTTTCATACGCTTGCATTCGAACTGGGAAATAATCTTTTTTAGCAATTAATTTAAGTTCTTGTTCTCTTAGGTGTTTTTCTTTTTTGAAAAATTGATTTAATAAATAATAAACTACACCAAAAACAATTAATGATGGAAGTGTGGTTTTTATTAGTTCTATTATTTCATCCATGATTTAAATTCTATAATGTTTACTTGTAACGGGGATTGTTTTTGCTTGTTACATAATATTTAAAAATACTACGAATTATTTTTTACTTGATTCAACAATTCCTAGTGCAAATACTTAAATTTGCCGCATGAATGTAGATGTTTTAAATAAAGTTTCGGATCGTTTAAATAGATTGTCTGAATCTGCCACTATAGCGATGGCTAGAAAAAGTAGAGAGTTGAAATCTCAGGGGATTGATGTAATTAGTTTAAGTTTAGGAGAGCCAGATTTTTACACTCCAGATTTTATCAAAGAAGCTGCTAATGAAGGTATAGCTCAAAATTATTCAAAATACATGGCAGTAAATGGCTATGAAGATTTAAGACAAGCTATAAGTGCTAAGTTTAAAAGAGATAACAATCTTGATTACAACCCATCACAGATTGTTGTTTCTACAGGGGCTAAACAATCTATAGCAAATGTTGTTATGAGTATAGTGAACCCAGGTGATGAAGTAATTATTCCAGCTCCTTATTGGGTTACCTATGAAGAGATTGTTAAAATGGCTGAAGGTATCCCTGTAATTATTGAGGCTTCTATTGACAATGATTTTAAAATTACTCCTTCTCAGTTAGAAAATGCAATAACTGATAAGACAAGAATGATGATTTACAGTTCACCCTGTAATCCTACTGGTTCTGTTTATAGTGAGCAAGAGTTAAAAGAATTAGCAGCTGTTATAGCCAAACATCCTTCATTAATTGTAATTAGTGATGAAATTTATGAGCACATCAATTTTGTCGGTCATCACACTTCATTAGCACAGTTTGCTAATGTATATGATCAGGTGGTTACTGTTAATGGTGTTTCCAAAGCATTTGCTATGACTGGTTGGCGATTAGGATATATTGGTGCACCAGATTGGATTGCTAGTGCTTGCACAAAAATACAAGGCCAGTTTACTTCTGGTGCTTCAAGTATTTCTCAACGTGCTGCTATTGCTGCTGTGAGTGCTGATCCAAGTGTTACTTTTCAAATGAGAGATGCATTTAAATCAAGAAGGGAGTTGGTTCTTGCTGAACTTAATAAAATTCCTGGTGTTAAGACCAATATTCCCGAAGGAGCTTTTTATGTTTTTCCTGATGTGAGTTCATTTTTTGGAAAATCAGATGGTCATACAGTTGTTAATAATGCTGATGATTTAAGTATGTATATTCTAAGTAAGGTTAATGTTGCTTTAGTAACAGGTGCTGCTTTTGGAGCACCAAATTGCATTAGAATTTCTTATGCTGCAAGTGAAGATGAACTTAAAGAGGCCTTGAAAAGAATTGAAGATGCTTTGTTGGCACTAAATTAAATTTCATTAACAATAGCGTCTACAGCTTCTTTTATTTGGTTATGCATTATTGGATTTGAAATTGATTTTAATTGTCTAATTCCAATTTTGTTTTTTGAAGGATAATTGAGGTCTAAAATAGTAGTTGAAACAACGTAAAACTCCCACTGGGATAAATCTAAAAGATTAGCCTTTTTAACTTGTTTTTCAGTATGAAGTCCAAAGATAAAGAAGTCAGCTTCTCTATTTCTAAAGGTTAGTGAGTCTGGTTTTTTTGCGTGCCATCCTTTTTTTTTGGGAATCTCAAATACTATCCTTTTGGATTTGCTTTGCTTCCAACCTTGAATTCTAGAATTTATTTTAACGGAAACTTTTTTTCGCTTATACCTTAGGTCCACTTCGCCCCAATTAATTCGTGGTATTTTAGTTAGTTCTAATGCTTGTGCAATAAGAAATAGACCAAATGAAGATCTGTTTTCACTAATTATTAGGTCTGAATACGTCCATTGCCAATAATCTTTTATTGTAATGTCCTTAAGTCCTTTAATATTTTCATGTCCCCATAACATTTACTCTTTTTTTATGGCTTGAATAGGAGAAATTTTAGTGATAAAATAGGAAGGGACAACTAATGCAGCTAGACAAATAATAAAAGCGCCAATATTGATGCCTAAAAAGTTAAATAAATTCAGTTGCATTGGGACTACACTGACAAAATAATTTTCCTTAGGCAGGGTAATTACCTCAAAATTTGATTGAATAAAAATCATCAATAATCCTATTGTATTTCCTATAAGAAGTCCAATAAAGATTAAATATCCTCCATTGTAAATAAATATTTTTCGAATACTCCAGTTGTTAGCACCTACTGACTTTAAAATACCAATCATTTGGGTTTTTTCTAGAATAATTACAAGTAATGCTGCAGTCATATTAATAATGGCAACGAGAATCATTAAACCTATTATTATATACACATTTAAATCAAGCATATTTAACCAGTTAAATATTTCCTGATGCCTTTCAATTATAGTAGATACTCTGTATTGTGGTCCAATAATATCTTGAATGATTTTTTTTCCAGAAAATAAGTCTTGATAATTTGTTAAAAGAACCTCAATTCCACCAGTATAAAATTCTGTACTTCTTGTTGTTGGATTGAGCTCTGTTTCAAGTGTAAAGCAGTTGTTTTCAAATTTATTTAGGTGTTTTGAGCTAAAGGATTTAGTTAATGAAGTACAAGAAGAATCAAATTTATTTTTTTTGTTAAATCGTAAAGAAAGCTGTGCTGTATCAGGGACTGAAATCATTTGAGTTTGATCAAAAGGAAATCCTTTTTCAAAGTCACTACATACAACTGCTATTGTGGTGTCTATATTTATTGGAACAGATAATTCATTGGTGTAAGTAAAGGGTCTATTGTTCCAACTGTATTTATAGTTGCCATTTCCTCCAAAGCANGAAGCATTTATGGTTAGATTTGAATCTTGATAAGATGGATTTATTGTTAAAATTGTTTGAATACCCCATGAATTAATTTTTTTTACTTGATTAAGATCAACAAATCCAAATCGTTTATCAAATTCTTCTAGTCCAGTTTCAAAAACTCCAGCAATAATCAGGTTTCTTTGTTTAGGGCCTTTTTCTTTAATAAAAAATGTAGACACTTTTTCATTTACAGTTAAGTTAAGTCGATTCGCTATGTATTTAGAGACAACAATGCTGTCATTGGTTTTATGGTTGTTATAATAGGGAAAGCTCCCAGAGTAAATGTGTTTTTTAAAAAAGGAAGCGTCAAAATTTTCGTCAACTCCTTTAAAGATAATTCCCTCAATATCTCTTATGGAAACGCCTTTTTTGTTGAACTTGTTTTTATCTTTTGATTGTAAAATGGCGGGTTTATAGGCAAAGTTTTGAGCGTGTTTTATTTTTTTATTCTGTAACAATAATTGGTTAAATCCTGGTTGAACTACCATAGGATTACTTTCAAAAGATTCATTTCCAAATTGTGATTCAATTTGAACATGTGCTCCAAAACCAACTACCTTCTCTCGGATTTCTTTTTGAAATCCTGTTGCAACGGCACTCGACAGTAGCATAACTGCCATTCCAAGTGCAATGCCAATAATTGCTAGAAAAACAATTGGTTGAGAAAGTCTATTCTCTTTCCCATGTTTTTTTAGCATTCTTTTTGCTATGTAAATTTCAGTATTCAATGAATTCAATAAATTTAACCTTGATTTTATATCTTACAACCATATATAGACGAAAATACATAAAGTTGAATTACTTCTATTTGAAAATTTCAAGTAGTTTTCTTGTTTTTCTTTTTTTGATTTCGGGATGTGTTAACTCTCAACAGGATCTAAAAACAGTTAAGAGCGCTATTTCAAATAAAACTATTGTGGTAGGAGCAAAGAGAATTCAGTCCTATATCTCTATTCTTGAAAATAAATCTGTTGGAATTGTTGGCAATCAAACCTCAATGGTAGATGATGTTCATTTGGTTGATACCTTATTAAGGCTAGGTGTTGATGTGAAAATGGTTTTTGCTCCTGAACACGGATTCAGGGGAGAGGCTGATGCTGGGGAAAAAGTAGTGGATGGAAAAGATCCTGTTTCAGGTTTGCCAATTAAATCTTTATATGGGAAAAAAAATAGAAAACCTAGCCCAGAAACTTTAGCAGATATTGATGTGTTAATTTTTGACATTCAAGATGTTGGCGTACGTTTTTATACTTATATAAGTACCATGCATTACATTATGGAAGCTTGTGCCGAACAACAGAAATTAATGATTGTTTTGGACCGCCCAAACCCTAATGGTTTTTATGTTGATGGTCCAGTATTAAAACCTCAAAATTCTTCTTTTATTGGTTTGCACCCTGTTCCAGTTGTGCATGGTATGACAATTGGAGAATATGCTAAAATGATCAATGGGCAAGGCTGGTTAAATAATGGAATAAAATGTGAGCTTAAGATAATTCGATGTGAAAATTACACGCATTTAGATTACTATAAATTACCTGTAAATCCATCTCCTAATCTCCCAAATATGAGTAGTATTTACCTGTATCCCTCATTGTGTTTATTTGAAGGTACCAATGTAAGTGTAGGCAGGGGTACATCTTTTCCTTTTCAAGTCTATGGATCTCCATACATTGAAAAAACTTCTTTCTATTTTACTCCTAAACCTTCATTCGGTGCAAAGTATCCTAAGCATAATGGTTCTAAGTGTTACGGTTATGATTTAAGAGTTTATGGAGATTCAATTTTTAAATACGAGAAAAAGTTTAAAGTAGATTGGGTTCTTTCAATGAGAAAACTTTCCAAAAATAAAGATGAATTTTTTAGAGAAGATGGATTTTTTAGATTGCTTACTGGAGATACTTCAATTCGTAAAATGATTGAGGAGAATAAATCTGCTAATGAAATATGGATGAGTTTTCAGCCAGAAGTTCAACAATTCAAAACCGTTCGAAAAAAATATTTACTTTATCCAGATTTTGAATAAAAATAGTGTAGAAAGGTGAATCGTATAGTATTGCTAATTTCTCTTAGTATCTTAGTTAATGGTTTTTTTTCTCAGCAAAAGGCATTGTTAATTAAAAAAGCTATTGATCCAATTGAGCTAGATGGTGTTTTGAGTGAGAATTCTTGGAAAAATGCATTTGTTGCAGATGATTTTTATCAAGTCTATCCTTCCGATTCAATTATGGCTATTGAAAAAACTAAAGTTATGATGTGTTTTGATGATCAAAACATATACGTTGCGGCAGTTTGTATGGATAATTCAATGGAAGATGATTTTGTTGTTTCTTCATTAAGGAGAGATTATTCATTTCCAGTAAATGATGCTTTTGCAGTGTTTTTAGATCCCTTTAACGATAAAACCAATGGCTTTAGTTTCTCTACTAATCCTTTTGGTGTTCAAAGAGAAGGGTTGCTTGAATCAGCTGGTGTTTTTGGTGTTACTACTGCTTGGGATAACAAATGGTTTGTTGAGGTTAAACACCATGAGGATAGCTGGGTAGTTGAAATGAAAATACCTTTTAAGAGCATCCGATATAAAGAAAACACTACAACTTGGGGAATTAATTTTGCAAGAAATAACCTTAAAAGTAATGAGCTCACTTCTTGGACTAAAGTTCCTATAAATTTTAATGTTGCCACATTAAATTTTACAGGTTTATTAAATTGGGACACTCATCCTGCAAAAGCAGGATTAAATTTCGCTGTTATTCCTTATGTTTCTGGTGGTGTTCACGCTGACTATACTAATGAAACTCAAGATTTCGATAGAGCAATAGGTATGGATACTAAAGTTGCTGTCTCTTCATCTTTAAATCTTGATTTAACGGTTAATCCAGACTTTTCTAATGTTGAGGTTGATCGACAGGTTACTAATTTGTCTAGGTTTAGTCTATATTTTCCTGAGAGAAGGCAGTTTTTCATTGAAAATAGTGATCTTTTTGGCCGTTTTGGTTTTAGAAAAATAAGGCCTTTTTTTTCCAGAAGAATAGGATTATACAATGGGGTTAAAATTCCAATTATTGCAGGTGCGCGTTTAAGTGGAAAATTAAATAAAAACTGGAGAATAGGATTAATGAATATGCAAACTGAGGGGATGAGCGAACTTTCATTATCTCCAAAAAATTACTCTGTTGGTGCTTTTCAACGTCAAATTGGTGAGAGCTCCAATATTTCGGCTATTGTTGTAAATCAACAAGATTTTCTTAATCGAAAAATTGATCCAAATTCTTTCAATAGAATTGTTGGAATTGATTATAATTTGGCATCTAGTGATGGTACTGTAAGAGGTAAGTTATTTTATCATCATTCTTTCAGCCCAGACTTTTCTGATTACTCTCATGCTTCTTGGATGATGTACAAAACTAGAACAGTTCGATTTCATTGGAATCATGAGTATGTGGGTGAAAATTACAGGGCTGAAATGGGATTTGTCCCGAGAATTCAGAATTATAATCCAGCAACTAATGAATATGTTTATACTTCTTATTGGCGTATAGAGCCTTCATTTGAATACAGCTTTTATCCAACCTCAAATTGGATAAATAGACATTCTGTTCAATTGTCTTATGATGAATATTATAATCCAGATTTCACAACAAATGAGCGGTCTATGAAAGGAAGACATACTGTTTTATTTACGAATCAATCTGAGTTAAGATCAGAAATTAATCAGCAAAAGATTTATTTGCCTTTTGTTACCGATGTTACTTTTTCAGGCCTTGAGCCTTTAGATACTGGCTATTATTCTTTTACTTCTGGACTTGTTAAATACGAATCTAGCCCAATTTACTTACTAAGGGGAGAATTTTTTATGAATTATGGCAGCTATTATACAGGAAATAAGCTAACCTACGGAGGAAATCTTTCTTACAGGTTACAACCTATAGGAAATATAGCAATAGATTTTGAACAAAACTTTATTTGGATGCCCACTAATGATTATGTTCAAATTACTTTATTGAGTCCTAGAATCGATTTAACATTTACCAAAAAAGTATTTTTTACAACATTCGTTCAATACAATACTCAAATAAATAACGTAAATATTAATGCTCGTTTTCAATATCGATTTAAACCAATGAGCGATCTTTTTATCGTATATACCGATAATTATAATTCAAATATCTTCGGAATTAAAAATAGAGCTGTTGTCGTCAAGTTAGTCTATTGGTTTAATGTTTAAGTTAAATTTTTTTCAATTCATCGAATAAACCTGCTAAGTTTAATGAGTTTGTTCCAGTTTTTGAAAAATTAAATTTTGTTCAAAATAAATAGGAAATTCTCTGTTATCGAAATAGTTATCAGTAATTGTTAAATCATTTTTTATATGTTCATTGATTATTTAATTTTACCTTAAATAATTTAATACATGAAAACAATTGGTGTTATAGGTGCAGGGTCAATGGGTTCTGGAATTGCTCAGATAGCTGCGTCAAACGGATGTAAAGTTTTGTTGTACGATAATAATTCAAGTGCTCTAGATTTAGCTTTAGAAAAATTAAAAA
>PAZE01000003.1 GCA_002716065.1 Crocinitomicaceae bacterium
GTAACCTTTGTTTTTATAAAAGCTTAGCATTGGCAGGGGAAGGTAGTGAACATTTACAGCTACCTGTTTTTCTCCAATTTTAGATATAATTAAATCTCTTTGATCCTCATTGATTCCATGAATTCTAAGCATGTAAAGATGATAAGATGAGGTCTTGTTTTCAGAAGAAAAAACAGGTGTTTTAGCCCACTTTTTTGTGCTAAAAGCTTTCTGATATGCATTAAAAATGGTTTTTCTCCTTTGAAGCGTTTGTTCATATCTCCCTAGCTCAACTAAACCTATAGCGGCTTGTAGGTCGGTCATATTGCATTTAAATCCAGCTTCTACAACATCGTATTTCCATGCGCCAATTTGATTTTTGCTAAATGCATCTTTTGTTTGTCCATGTAAGGAACTCACTTTAAATTTCTTTTGAAGTTCACTAGAATTAAAATCCTTAAGATTAAATACTACAGCGCCACCTTCTGCAGTAGTTAGGTTTTTAACCGCATGAAAGCTAAAAGAGGAAAGATCTGCAAGATTTCCAGTTTTAACACCTTTTAAGGAGGCACCTATAGAATGGGCAGCATCTGCAATTACAGCTATACGGTTTATTTTTTGCTGAATTGGATTACCAGGATTAAAAAGTTGTTGAATTTTTTGGTCAGTAACCAGCTTAAATATTTCATTGTAATCAGCGGGATATCCAGCAATGTCAACTGCTATAATAGCTTTGGTTTTTGGAGTTATGGCTTTTTTAATTGCATCAATACAGATGTTAAAGTCATCTTCATTAACATCTACCATTACGGGTTTAGCACCAGCGTGAATAACAACATTTGCTGTTGCACAATAGGTGTAAGCAGGAACAATTACTTCATCTCCTTGCTTAGTTCCAAGCCAATTTAAAATTAATTGAAGACCCGCGGTGGCAGAGTTTAGACAAACAACGTGATTAGCTCCTAAAAAGGTTGCTAATTTTTGCTCAAAAAGTTGGGTTTTTGGTCCTGTAGTAATCCATCCAGATTCAAGAGCATCAGTAACTGAGGCAATGGTTTCTTTATCTATTCTAGGTGGGGAGAATGGAATCATAATTTATTGATTTTCAGTAATTAAAAAATTATGCTGAAGCTTCATCCTTAAATTTGCTTATAAAATAATACGCAGCAAAGATAGCAAATGCATAAAAAACACATTGGACTACTGTAAATGACCAAAGGCTAGCAATAGGATTTTGATAATGCGTATGGGTGAAATAAATAGATCCAATAATTAAAAATAGGTGAACGATATCGAAAATAAGTGTTTCTTTTTGCCTTCCTAATTTAATGTATATGTAAGAAAGTGAAGACGAAATAAACATAACTCCCATCCAAATAGCCATTATTTTCATTATGTCTATTAAACCAGTCCATTTATCACTAAGAAAAAAAGTGACTACCCCGTCAGGTATAAATTGAATTAAAACAACCCCGAAAATTGAAATAACCCCCAAGCGCAAAGACCAGTAGTTGTAGGTGGATTTGAGCTCTTTTTTGGTACTTAATTTTGATATTTCACTAAAATATACTTGTGAAAAAGAAGAGGAAAAAATGGCAATACTAATGCCTAAGTATTGAATGGATGCTGCTATCTGACCTCCAAAATTATTTCCATAAAGCTCTATAAAAAGAGCTAGAAAAATAAAATTTATGAGTGTTCCTACAAAAAAACCAGGAGAGGTGTAATAAACAAATTTCTTGTGTTTTTTGACCATCTGCTTTTGTTGGTCAAAATTAGATTTGGTTGTTGTTAACGTTTTGAAATAGTTAGTTAAAAACAGGGCGTTTGCTCCTAAAACACCTATAAATCTCCCAACTATTAACCCAATGAAATTGTATTTTAACCATCCAAATGATAATTGACTTAAGACAGTTATAGAGCTTTGAAAAACTTTGTTTACACTCATTAGCTTAAATTTTTCTAAACGAGTAAACCAAGAGTTAAACACTTGAAGACTTCCAAGGATAATTACCGTAAAAGGAATTAAAACAAGTATTTCAGTTTTATTGGTTAATGCACTAAAGCTTTTTGAGTAATTAGTATAAATTAAAAATGAAAATAAGCTAACAACGGCTGTTATAAAGATAAGTTTGAAGCAAACAAAAGATAGTGCTTTGGCATTACTAGAATCTTTCTCTAATACAATTGCCGAATCTAACCTTAAGGAGCTAATACCTACAAATATGGCAATGTATTCAAAAAACAATCGAAAAGGAGCAAAGTCTTCAGGGCCATAAAAAAAACGTTGTAGAAGAATTAACCCCAAAAGAGATATGAGCTGCGCAAAAACACTTCCAGTTATTAGAGTTGCTACATTTTTAATAAAAGATGTGTTATTGTTTTTATTCAAGTTTTGATTTTGTGGTTTTTAAACAAGTTAAAATAAATCTTCTAAACAGGATTTTAATTCCTTGGCAATTTGATTTCTATTGAAATAATCGTTTACATAAATTCTGCCATTTTCCCCCATTTTTTTTCTAAGCTTATTGTCCACCGCTAGTTTTAAAACACCATTTTTAAGCTCTTGAATATTTTCTGGTTCAAAATAAATACCTGCATCAGCGTCATCTATGAAAAGCCCTTTTGCTTCTCCATCTACCCCCAAAAGTATTGGCGTTTCCATAGAAAGACATTCAAAAATTTTTGAGGGAATAGCACCCAAGAAAAGATCAAGCTTTTTCAGTGGAACAATAGAACAATCTATTGAAGAAATAATGGACGGCATTTGATCTTTTGGCACAGGATTCATGAAAATCACATTATCAAGAAGGAGTTTTTCTTTAAGTGCTAAGAGTTTTTCTTTTTCAGGGCCACTTCCTAAAAGAATAAATTTAATTTTAGGATGGTCTTTTAGCTCATTTGCCGTATGAATAATTAGTTCTAAACCTTGGGCGTATCCAAGTATTCCACCATACAAAAAAAGAACATCATCACTTTTGAAGTTGTTTTGGATTCTCCAATTATCAGAGAAGTTTGCTGGGTCATAAAATTTTAAATCTACTCCATTTGGTAGCCAGTAAACTTTTTTAGAAGGAAATCTGCTAGATATATTGTTGGTAATTCCTTTGGTTTGACCTGTAATGAGCGCTGCTTTTTTGTAAAGAAATTCTTCTAAAATAGTGGCAGCTTTTAAAAATAAGTTGTTTTTAACAATTCCAAGTTTTTCTGCACTTTCAGGCCATAAATCTGATACATTAAAAATAAACTTGGCTTTCTTTTTTTTAGCAATAAAGTAAGCGCTAATTCCTAAGAAAAGAGGTGGTGATTCACAAAATACGGCATCAAAATCTCCTTTGATTTTAGTTGCTCCACATCTGTAAGATGACCAAACAAATGATAAATAATTCCTAAGTCGTGCTGCAATAGATTTTGATTTACTAACATATATTGCTGATCGGTATACCTTGCAATCGTAAAATTGATCTTCACAATATTTTTTACCTAAATATTCTTTATGAATTTCCATTTGAGGGTAGTTGGGCATTGCTGTAAGAACAGTAATTTCAACTCCTTCTTTAATTAATCTTAATGCCAGTTCAGATAGTCTATTCTGTGGAGCACCAACTTCAGGTGGGAAATATTGAGTAATTAGTAGTAATTTCACAGTACAAAAATAAGATTACTTTCGAGTGCTTAATGATACACCTATTAAGAAATAACCGATTTGTAAAAAATGTTGCGCTTTTACTTTCAGGAAATGTTATTGGACAACTCATTCCTATTTTGGCTAGTGTTCTATTAACAAGGTTATACTCACCAAATGATTTTGCAGTATTAGCTTACTTTTTAACGGTAACAGGTATTATAAGCGTAATTGCTGGAGGGAGATACGAGATTGCAATTATGCTTCCAAAAGAAAATGTTAAGGCTAATGCTTTGTATTTTGTAAGTATTGGATTTACTTTTCTTTTTACACTCTTAGTAACATTGCTGTGTTTTCTCTTTGGTGAAAAGTTTGCCTTGGTATTCAAAGCAGAAGAGCTAACTGAATTTATTTATTTAATTCCTCTGTCTATATTATTAATCGGATTATACCAATCGGCTAATTTTTATTCTAATAGACTTTCTAGCTATAAGCTGATGTCTGCGACAGTAGTTTCAAGAAGTTTTTTTACATCATCAACAAATATTTTAATTGGTTGGATGAAGCTTATTCCAGGAGGTTTAATTATAGGAACATTGGTGGGGCAGTTTATTGCAGCTGTAGTTTTAACCTTAGGTTCTATTAAAGAGCTTCTTAAAGAAATTCCTAGTTCAAAAGATATGTTAAGTGTTTTAAAAGAATACAAAGATTTTCCTTTAAAAAATGGGGTGAGTATTTTTTTTAATTTACTTGCTAATCAACTTCCCATTTTATTGATTGGTTATCTTTTTCAAAATAATGATGTGGTGGGTTGGTATGCACTAGTTCTGAGAGTTCTAAATCTTCCTCTAATGACTATAGGGAAATCTGTTTCACAAGTCTTTTACCAACAAACTAACCAGAATGAAAAAAGTAGCCATAGAAATCTTTTTGTTAAAACTTCTAAAGCATTATTTGTTTTAATTCTTATTCCTGCTCTTACTTTGCTTTTTGCTGGCCCACAATTATTTGGTTTTATTTTTGGAAAAACATGGGTGATATCTGGTTATTACGCTCAGATTTTTATTTTATTTTATGTTTTAAGGTTTGTGTTTTCCCCTCAAAGTACTTTATTAATTAGCTCAGGAAGGTTAAAGACAGAACTGGTTTTTAATCTTTCTTTCTTTTTCTTTCAAATCCTATCGGTTATTGTTGGATATAAAATGGGAGATTATGAATATTCTTTTATTTTTATGGCTGTCACAGGATTTTTACACTTTCTAATTCTTGGTAAGATTTTATTGAGGTGTAGTATACAACTAGATAATGAGAAAAGTGCTTAAATACATATTGCGTTTTTTTAGATTTATTCCTCCAGTGAATAAATTTTTTTTTCAATGGAAACTATCAAGGGTGCCATTTGCTATTCTTGTTGTAAATTTTATTTTTCAACGACTATTTAGAATAAATTCAAAAGTTTCTTTCCCAGTACATTATACATCTAGAATTATTGGATTTAACAAGATTAAGCTTCATCAAGATAGTAACACAGTAGGAAGTTTTTGTTTGAGTAATAATTGCTACATACAAGCACTAAAGGGTATAGAGCTAGGAGAAAATTTTTTATTTGCTCCTGGAACTACCATTATTTCAGTTAACCATGGTGTAAATAATGAATTTAAAGACGATAAAACAAAACCAGTAGTTATTGGTAATAATGTTTGGTTTGGTGCAAATGTTACTGTTTTGCCACAAGTAAATTTAGGTGATAACGTTGTGGTTGGTGCAGGTTCAGTTGTAACAAAATCTTTTCCAAGTAACTCTGTTATTGCTGGTAATCCAGCTAAACTGATAAAATCCTTGTAGGATGTCTAAAAAGATTCTCTTTGTTAGTGGAGTAGATTTTAAAGAAAAATCCATTCAAGTAATTCGTAAGACTCCCCAGGCCTATGTTGATAGGGGTTGGGAGGTCGATTATCTTGTTTTAAGAGATGTTTCTAAAAAGGGAAATTATTACTATGAAAAACCAATTTATCCTGAAGGTGTTAATGTCTACAGACATTCCTACCTACTGTCTTTTTTATTGGATATAGTTCCTTTTCAACTTTTAAGAGCAATACTAAATAAGATCATTTCTTACTTTGGTGTTTTTCAACTTGTTTTTTATGCCAACAGGTTACTTAAACTAAACAATTATGCTGTTGTTTACGGATATGAGCATATTGGGACAAGAGCAGTTTCTTTGTTGAAAAAATTTGGCAGGGTCAAAAACAAGGTTTTAGTATCTAGATTTCAGGGCACTTGGATGTCTTTGTATTACAAGAATAAAAGGTATTTGAAATTACTGTTGAATATCGATTTTTATTTAGCCATGCGTTTTAAATCTGATTTGTGTATAATGACTGATGATGGTACTCAGGGAGATTTTATAATGCGAAAGATTCAACCGAATCATCCAGATTTTAGATTTTGGGTAAATGGTGTTGATCAACCAAAGGCGGATGCTAAATTAGTAAGTACTATTGACCAAAAGTATCAATTGAACGGCTCCATTTCCTTAGTTTCTGTAAGTAGGCTTGAAGGTTGGAAAAGGGTTGATAGGGTAATTGATATTGTCCGATTATTTTGTGAGCAGTATCCTGAATATAAAAATCAGTTAACTTATTTAATTGTTGGTGAAGGTGTTCATAGGCAAAAATTGGAAGAACAGGTTAAAGCATATAAATTAACCAATCAAATTCATTTTGTAGGAGCAGTTCCAAATTTTCAAGTAAGTAGTTATCTTAAGGCTTGTGATGTATTTATGTCCTTTTATGATTTATCTAATGTGGGGAATCCCTTGTTGGAAGCCATTAGAATGCAAAAGGTGATTATGACACTTTCCAACGGTGATACAGCTAAATGGATAACACATAAAAAAACGGGATTTATTTATCCTGATGATAAAGATTTTTCTAGTGATGTTGTTGCTGATTTGGCTATGCTAATTGAAAATCCCGATTTAAAAACAGATTTAATTGCTGAATTAAATTCTTTTTCAGCAACTCATTTGTGGACTTGGAAGGAGCGATTTGATGAAGAAGTTCGGGTTGTAGAAAGTAAGCTGATTTGTTAGCAATTAAAAAAAATATAATTTTTGTTTTTTTAGCTTCGGCATTTGTTGGAGTAGGTTTGTCGTATGGAAAAATTTATGCTTTTCACATTGCATTTGCCTTTGCATTGCTGTTTTTTCCATTTAGGGCTGCTAAAAGTTTCATTTTCACAAAACCCAGATTTATATTTTTATTTCCTGCCATAATGGTTGTGTACTATATGATTTCTATGCTTTGGGCACCACATTTTCTCTATGCTGTTACTTATGTAGGGTATTTGCTTTTTGGTATTTCAATTGTCTATTTTACTTTTTTTTACATTGAAAACTTAACGCAGCTAAATAGATTGTTTTTGGTTCTAGGAATGTTACTTTTTGTAGAGCTTATTGTTTCTCTACTTGAAATTTACACGCAGTTTAGATATCCAATTTCTCCCTATTCGAAGTTGGTTACCCATTTTGGACATGGGTATAAAATTGATGTTAATTTTAGCGATAAGATTAAGTCTCTTATTTTATCTGTTCCTACGGGGTTTCATTGGAACCCTAATAATCTGGCAACTCTTCTTGGAATTGCGCTTCCTTTTACATTATTAAGTCCCAATAAATGGATTAAATACATAATTACTTTAGTTCTATTACTTGTTCTTTTAGCAACAAATTCTAGAGGGGTTGTATTGTCAGCTGCTTTGATAATTTTTTACGTCTTTTTTGTTGAGACTGTGGTTTCAAAAAGGATTTTTCTTTTTATAGTAACTTTAGGAATTCTTATTATACTACTTCCTCAATCTATTAATCCATTTAATTCTGTAAATAAGAGGATTTCTAATTCTGTTGATGCAGTTTTTGCATTATTTGACGACAACCAAACATCAAATTCTCTTGGTGCTAGGCAGGAGCTAATAAAAAATGCTTTAGATGAATTAGATAATCATTTGTGGTTAGGAGTAGGAGCGGGGAATTCTAAATTTATTCAAGAAAAAAATGGAAAGGTTGCAGGAAAGTTAACAAGCCTACACAACTATTGGCTAGAAATTTTAGTTGATACTGGTTTTATCTTTTTTCTAGTATTTGTTTTTTGGTATTTCAAGGTAGTATATGAGTTGGTTTTAATTTCTAATACAAATACTAAACTGAAGTATTATTCAAAATCAATATATATTGCTATGTTGGGCTTATTAATAAGTGCAATAAGTTGCAGCTCAATTGTTTATTTTTTTCCATTTTGGATATTACTTTCTATTGGTTTATTGGTAATTAGATTAAATGAAAAGGAACAATTAGCGAGTTAATTTTTTTTAAAATATGCTGTCGCAAATAGCACTAAAATCCCTGATAAAAAGGCTTTAAAGAAGCTTTTTATTGATATAGCTCTAATTTTTTCTACTTCCTCAGCAATTCCAAAACCTTTTTCAATTGGGTTGAAATTTTCAGTGATTAGTAATAGTTGATTTAAATTTTCGATTTCCTTTAGAATTTCTAGTTTGCTGTTTTTAACTGAAGAATCTCCCGCAAGTTGTTTGTTTAATTGTTCAACTAGTAAGCTTGAAATTTTACTCTTATTGGCTAAATTAAATTGAACAATTTCATTGGAATTAATATAGTTGATTAGCTCTTTTTCGATTGTACTATAGTCAGTAATATGAGCGTATATATCTAAGTAAAATCTAGTGCCGTTTTTTACAGTATCTGTTCGTATTAGATGTTTTTTTACAGAAAGAAGGTTTGTAGATTTAAAATAATCATGAACCATTTCTTTCATTACATCTCTTTGAATGATTTCTTTAGTATCTAGTATAGATGTTGATCGGTACAAGGGTTGATAGTTGTAACCTATATAAAGCGAATATGCTAAGGAAAGAAAACAGATTATAAGTAATCCTATTTTTTGATTTGATATAAATTTTAAGGTGTGATTTAGAATAGTAGATGAATTTACTTCTTGGCCTGCTGAATTCTCTGTCATCTGTTTAATTTTTCTAATTTTAAGCAAAATATGTACTTATCTTTTCAATTCAAAAAATATAAATGTGATTAATGGTTTTCAATTAACTTTTAAACGCCTTTGTGGTTGGATTGCTAAGAATGGTGCCGCTATTTTTGCCTTTGCTCTACCATTACATATGCTATGTTCTTCTTATGCATTGGTATTGTGGTTTTTGTTTTCCTTATTGTATTTGTTTTTTGGTGGATATTCCAGTGCTAATTTTTTAAAAGCACTAAATAGTTCTAAATCAATAGGCTATTTTATTGTTTTGTATTTGCTATTGTTAATTGGGATGCTGTATACTAAAAATTCAGCAATAGGGTTTGAAAAAATATCCATTTGTTTACCTTTTTTAATTCTTCCTGTTTTATTTTGGTTAAATAAATTTTTGTTAAAAATTAGAGCAGTTTTTCTAGCATTTTTTGCAGGATTATTAATTTCAATATTCTTATCACTTTTAAGCTTCCTATTTGATAATGATTTTAACATAGCTAATTTTTATGTTGGCTTTAATCTTTTTCATCATCCTTCCTATTATTCAATGCTAATAACTTTGGCTATTGCTTTGTTTCTATTTCAATTTGAATCGATTGCAATTGCTCAATGGATAAGAATTTTGATCATTGTTTTTTGCGCATTGTTGGTATTTTTAATTTCTTCAAAAGCTGGGGTTTTGGTAACTATTGGACTGTTTTTTATTAAGTCAATTCATGTTCTAAGATCTTCAACTAAAGTATTTCCTAAACTATTGATATTGTTCACTGTAGTTGCGTTGTCGGTAGTTTTATTTCAGAACAAAAGAGTACAGAATATGATGGTTAATTTAAAGCATATTTCACAGCAAGACACACCTATTTATCCTACAGAAAGTACGGCTATCAGATGGAAAATTTGGGAAAAATCTACCGTTCTTATTTCCAGTTCTTTCCTTTTTGGTTATGGTACAGGAGATGCAAATGATCAGTTAATGGATGCTTATAATGAAGAATCTTACCTGCTAAGACATATTATTTCCAAAAAATATAATGCACACAATACCTTCTTTCAACTATGGCTTATGGTGGGTGTTTTAGGTCCTGCTATAGTCTTTGTTTTGTTAATCTGTCTTATTAAAGGCTATCGTTTTTCGTTTTTTAGCCTTTCAATTGCTCTTATTTTTTTCCTAAACTTTTTCTTAGAGTCAATGTTGGAAAGACATGCAGGAGTAATGATTTTTACTTTTTTTATTTGCCTATTAATTGTTGGTAAAGATTCACCTTTTTTTCAACGCAAGCTTGCTCACTAAATAGTTCTATTACTCGTTCTCTTGCTTTTTTTGCTTTTTCATTATAGCTTACTTTGTTCTCAATACAAGATTTGATTTTTATTGCCAGATCAGCTGAGTTTCCTGCTTCAAAATAGGTTATTGTTTCAGAAGTTCCAACTTCATTAAAGCCATTGATGTCGGAAGCAATTACAGGTTTTGCACAAGACATTCCTTCTAAAACTGAGATTCCAAAGCTTTCTCTTAATGATGGAATTACAACTACATCCATTTGTTGGTAATAGCTTGCGAGTTGATTATTCATAATAAATCCAGGAAATTCTATCTCATCAAGTATTCCAAGTGAATTGGCTAATGAGAGGTAGTTTTCTTTTTCAGGTCCATCTCCAACCAAAAGCAATTTGAAAGATGAAAGAAATTTTTCATTTTTGAGCTGTGCAATTGCTTGAATAAGCGTTTCAATACCATATATAGTTTTAAAATGTTTTACTGTGCCTATGGTAATTGGTTGATTGTTTTTTTCAGTTGAGGGTTTGAAATAATCTGTGTCTATTCCAAAAGGGATGGTGTCGATATCTTTTGAGGTGTACTTTTGACTTTCTTTCTTTAAAACCTCACCCGTGGCACAAAGTCGATCAGCCTTACCTAATGAATATTGAAGAATTTTTTTGTGTAGAAATGATTTATTCGGAAATTCAAATACATCAGATCCCCATATGGAAATAACATACGGGCGAACATTACATAAAGCACCTATTAACCCATAGCTGGAAGCATAAAAAGAGTGTAATATATCAGGACTAAATGCTCGGATTTCTTTTTTTATCTTAAAAAAATGAAAAAGATTGGTTAGCTTGATAAAGTCTAGTTTTCTGTTTTGCTGGTTTTTTCGAACCAGAATACATTTGCACTGAACATTTTCTAGCTCATCATATAGTTGAGTTGTTTTGTCGCCAATTCCTATTAACAGAATTTCATATCCTTTTTTAGAAAGATTATGCACCCATTTGTAGGTGTGCGTTGAATGTGGATCTGCAAGTATGGCCAGTTTAGGCATTTTTCTCTCTTTAATGGTCTTTATACCCAAAACGTTCTCTATTGGTTTTGGTTAGGCTGTTTATTGTATTAATTTTTTCTTCACTTAATTCTGTTTTCCATTTACCAATTGATGAGGTAGAGATTTTATTGTTTAAATTCGAATGAATTGCTAGATGGCTAACTCCTAAATTTTCAGCTGATTTAGAGTGGTCTAATAATTCATCGCAGTAGGTGATGTTAAGAAATCCACAAATGGATTCTAAGGTTTGTTTTGGTTGAGCAACCAAATCTTCATATTTGATATGAATTGCACATGATGGATCTTTTCTTTTTAGAAAATCAAGCATAGATATACTATCGTTCCATTTCCAAATGGCGTGGTTTAAATTTCGAGCAGGATGATTTTTTATTTTTGAATAAGAGAGGGCTACATCTCTTGGGTCTCTAACTAAGACAATAAATTTGCTTAAAGGAAATTCTTGAATTAGCTCTTTGCAAAAATGAGTAGTTATGGGTGATTGATCTCCATACAAAGAAAAAGAGCTGTTTTTTTTATTGGCTAAAAATTGAAATATTTCTCCAATAAGATTGCTGAAGTTTTTAGAGTGTTGTTCTAATTCAAGGACTTGTTTTTTTAATGGTTCAAGTGAAGTGTCCCAGTTACACGTATTTTTAGTTTCTTGGTAGTCGTCAATTATCTCATTGGAAATCTTATTCCAGCTTTTGTGTCTTTTTAGGTTCCATTTTAAAAGTGAATAGCCTAAGATATACTGCTCTGGAGGTAGGAAAATTTCTTTATGTGTATTAAGCATACCCCCAAGAAGTGTACTTCCATTTCTTCCAGAGCCAATAATAAAAAAAGGATCTTTAAATTGTTTAGTTGAGTTGGATACACTTCGTTTTCCTAGAAATAGATCCATTAGCCTTATTAAAGAAGGAGCAATTATTCTTAATTTAATTCTCTTAAAAGAAGTATGCATATTCTAACGGGTTGATAGGCATCAAATTATAAATTTTTCCAGTACCACTCAATAGCTTCTTTTAAACCACTAGAAACGTTATGTGTTGGTTGGTAATTTAAAAGTTTTTTAGCTTTTTCAATAGAGGCTAGAGAGTGCTTAACATCTCCAATCCTTTCAGGACCATGGGTGATATCAACGCTTGAAATTTTGGAATCAAAATCTGAGAGTAAATTTCTTAGTGTTTTTACAAGATCAAGTAATATGGATTGATCTCCGCAGGCAACATTAAAGATTTCATTGAAAGCTTCTTTATTTTGAGTAGAACCCGCTAGATGATTGGCTTGAATAACGTTATCTATATAGGTGAAATCTCTTGTTTGAGATCCGTCACCGTTGATTTCAGGTGATTCATGGTTCATGAAAGCTTTGATGAATTTTGGAATAGCCGCAGCATAAGCTCCATTTGGATCTTGCTTTCTTCCAAAAACATTAAAGTACCTAAGGCCAATAGTTTCAATTCCATGTAAATTAGAAAAAACATGTGCGTACAATTCATTTACATATTTGGTTACTGCATATGGAGAGAGTGGCATTCCAATATTTTCTTCAACCTTTGGGAGCTGTTTGGAGTCTCCGTAGGTGGATGAACTTGCAGCGTATACGAATCGATTAACACCTTGTTCTTTACAAGCACAAAGCATATTCAAAAAACCATTAATGTTTATTTCATTGGTAGTTACCGGATCGTTAATTGATCTTGGTACTGAACCAAGAGCAGCTTGATGAAGAACAATTTCATTATTTTTGGTGGCGTTATGGCAATCTTCTATATTTCTAATGTCTCCTTCAATAAGAGAAAAATTTGGGTTAGATTGCAAATGACTAATATTGCTTTTTTTACCAGTAATAAAATTATCTAAACAGGTAACCTTGTTTTTTTTCTCAAGAAGGTCTTCACATATGTTACTACCAATAAAACCAGCTCCACCAGTAACTAAAACACATTTATTTTTAATCATTTTCTTAACTATTTTGCAAAAGCTACTGCTCTTTTTTCTCTAATTACGGTTATTTTAACCTGACCAGGGTAGGTCATTTCAGTTTGTATTTTTTGAGAAATTTCAAAAGAAAGTTCATCAGCTTTTTGATCGGATACTTTTTCACTTTCTACAATTACTCTTAATTCTCTACCAGCTTGAATTGCATATGCCTTTGTTACACCTTTATAATTTAGAGCTAAGCTTTCCAAGTCCTTTATTCTTTGTATATAGGATTCTACAATTTCCCTTCTAGCTCCAGGTCTCGCACCTGAAATGGCATCACAAACCTGAACTATTGGTGAGGTTAGGTTGTTCATTTCAATTTCATCGTGGTGTGCNCCTATAGCATTACAAACATCTGGTTTTTCTCCATATTTTTCNGCCAATTTCATTCCNAGAAGAGCATGTGGTAATTCAGGTTCGTCTTCGGGAACTTTTCCAATATCATGAAGAAGGCCTGCTCTTTTGGCTATTTTAGGGTTTAAACCAAGCTCTGAAGCCATGGTGGCGCACAGATTAGCCACTTCCCTAGAGTGTTGTAGTAAATTCTGACCGTAAGATGATCTGAATTTCATTCTACCTACCATTTTAAGAAGTTCGGGATGTAGACCATGAATTCCAAGATCTATACATGTTCTTTTACCAGTCTCAATGATTTCATCAGTTAATGATTTTTTTGTCTTGGCAACAACCTCTTCAATTCTAGCAGGATGTATTCTTCCATCTGTAACTAGCTGATGTAAAGAAAGTCTAGCAATTTCTCTTCTAATAGGGTCAAAACAAGATAAAATTATTGCTTCTGGTGTGTCATCTACAATAATTTCTACTCCTGTTGCAGCTTCTATAGCTCTAATGTTTCTCCCTTCTCTTCCAATGATTCTTCCTTTGATGTCATCACTGTCTATATTAAAAATAGAAACTGCATTTTCTATGGCGTGTTCTGTAGCTACTCTCTGAATAGTTTGAATNACAATTTTTTTAGCATCTTTNGANGCGTTTAATTTTGCTTCGTCTTGTATGTCTTTGATGTAAGCCATGGCATCAGTTTTTGCTTCGTCCTTTAATGCTTTTATAAGCTGAGATTTAGCCTCTTCTGATGAGTAGCCACTTAATTTTTCGAGTTCTTCAATTNGAGTTTTCGATTTTTTGTTGAGCTCAATTTCTTTTTTTTCAACTACTGAAAGTTGTCTCTCTAGATTTTCTTTTAGCTGGTTAACTTGCTTGTCTTTTCTGTTGAATTCTTCAATTTTCTGATTGATGGATTTCTCTTTTTGTTTAAAAGAAATCTCTTTTTCTTGCATTTTACGCTCTCTAGTATTGATTACTTTTTCATGATTTTCTTTTAGCTCAAGAAATTTTTCCTTAGCCTGTAAGATTTTTTCTTTTTTGATGCTTTCTCCTTCTTCATTAGCACTTTTAAGAATAGATTTTTGCTTGGATTTATTGGCTTTATTTAAACTAAAATACACTATCACCACACCTACTGCCAACCCAACACCACCACCAATAATAAGACTTATTATATCCATAACTATTTTCTTTTATATTTTTTCAAAAATGAAAAAACTAGGAGGATGGATTATTAACAGTGAGCTCCTGATTTAAACGAATGATGGCATCAGATAATTTATCGTATTCTAAAGAATTTAAATTTTCTACATTTTTTGTAGCAAATTGAAGTGCCGTCATAGCCAATAAATCTTGGATATCTTTAACAGCGTAATTGTTTTTAAGTGAGTCTATATTTTTATTGATTTCAGCTGCAGCTTTACGAATTACCTCTTCCTCTTCTCGATCTATTGTTAAAGGATATGTTCTTCCTGCAATTGTTACTTTAATAGATAGTGAACTCATAATTTATTTGTTGAGTAGTGCAATGCACTTATCAATTTCTTTTACCATTTCATTAATCTTAAGCTTGAGCTCTTTACTAGTTTCACTTTCATCTCCATCAAGCTTTTTTGACATTTTCAAAATTTTGTATTTATCCTTTAATTCATTTAGCTCATTATCCTTTGCTTTACTTTGCTGATTAAGATTAGATAATTCTTCTTTAAGACTAGAATTCAACTCAGTTAATTTGTTGTTGTTCTCTAAGAGTAAGTTAAATTTCTTTTTAATTTCTTCAATAGCATCAAGGCCCTTCACAGAATTGAATTTAAAGATGTTTTGACAAAGTTAACAGCTAATGTTAATTAATCAAATTTTAACGCGTAAGTGTTTAAATGTTGTTGTAATTAAAGTTAGAATAGCTAATTCTAAGGTTACTTTTAAGTAAAATTTAAAGTAGAATTTATTTCTATGAAAAAAACCCTTTTTTCTTGTTTGTTTCTTTTTTTAGTTGTGGAGAGTTTTGCACAAAAACAGTACTCTGAGGTGAACTTCAGATCGCCTGTTGGTATTCCATTGTTGTTGTCAGGAAATTTTGCAGAGCTTCGGTCCAATCACTTTCATACTGGTTTAGATATTAAAACTAAAGGAGTTTCAGGCTATAGGATCTATGCCATAGATACTGGTTATGTTTCTAGAATAAATGTTTCTCATTGGGGATACGGTAAAGCATTATATATAGATCATCCTAGTGGTTATACCAGCGTATATGGGCACTTAAGTAAGTTTTCATCTGCAATAGAAGATTACCTTAGGCAGCAACAATATAACCAACAATCTGAGGTGATTACATTATATCTTGATAGTACTCAAATACCTGTAAGTAAATCAGAAGTTGTTGCCCTTTCTGGAAACTCTGGAAGCTCCTCGGGACCACATTTGCATTTTGAGGTTAGAGAGACAGTTTCTGAAAAACCGGTTAATCCCCTTCTTTTTAATTTTAAAGTTGAAGATGATATTCCACCTTCTATCTACAATATTAAAGTATATCCTTTGGATTCAGGTGTTGTTAACAATAGTCAGAAAAGCCAACTTATTCCTGTGTCAACTTCATCAGGCAAATATAGTGTTAAGCAAAAAATAGTTGCTTATGGTGAAATAGGTTTGGGGATTCATACCATTGATAAGCTAAATGGATCTGGAAATATCTGTGGAATATATTCCATTGAATTGTTTGTTGATGATCAGCTATATTTCTTTCAGCAAATGGAAAAGCTTGATTTTTCTACCAATAGATATA
Organism: Crocinitomicaceae bacterium; assembly: GCA_002716065.1. Taxonomy (GTDB): domain Bacteria; phylum Bacteroidota; class Bacteroidia; order Flavobacteriales_D; family Parvicellaceae. The sequence continues at coordinate 16,096 of PAZE01000003.1, forward strand.
TAAATACGCATAAAGATTATTTGGAGTATAAGAAAAACAGAAGAAGTATTCATAAGTCTTCTATATCTGAAAATAATGAGCTTGATATTTATGCAAAAGTTAAAAACAATGGTAAGCTTACTATTTCATCAACTAAAGAGTACGCTGTTAAATATATTGTTACAGATGTAAATGGGAATCAAAGTGAGCTTAACTTCACCATTTATGGAGACTCCGCTCAACAAAACTTTTTTAAATCACCTTCTTTTGAAAATCAACTAAATGCTGTAAAATTTAGAGATTCAATTGTTCGAAGTGACATTAGAGTTGTAATGCCTGAAAAAAGCATGTACCAGTCAGAAAAAGTAAGCTTAGTTAAAGATGCTTATACCAATTCAAAATCTGCTTACTATTCAATAATGAATGAAAACATTCCAGTTCACAAAAAGTTTGTTTTGAGTCTTAAGCTAAAAGATACTTCTGCAATCAATATTTCTAAAGCTGTATTGGTTTCTGTTAGTGGTGATAAAAAGAAAGTAGTTGCTAGGGGAGGAAAGTATGCTAATGGTTGGTTAGAAGCAAATGTGAAAAAATTTGGTGGATATACCGTTTTAATAGATTCTACTGCTCCAAAAATCAAGCTAATTAATGTGTTTGAAAATAAAAACATTAAGGGCTTAAGCTATTTGCAATTTAAAATTACAGATGATTTGAGTGGAATTAAAAAATACAATGCATTCATTGATGATAAATGGGTGCTTTCAAATTACATTCCTAGGTCTGCAGCTTTAAAAATTTGGGCAAAAGAATGGAAATATTTAACACCTGGAAAACATACATTAAAGTTGGTTATCGAAGATGAAAGAGAAAATGTTGCCATTAAATCCATACATATTAATTATTAATTGTTGATATTGTTTATAACTATACAAATCACGAGTAATATAAATTGTTTTATTTGAAGTGTAATAGTTCTAGAACTTAACAATCTATATGGCAAAAAAGAAAAAAGTCAGAAAAATATTTGTGTTAGACACTTCTGTTATTCTGCATGATCACAATTCAATTAAATGTTTTGACGAGCACGATGTTGCAATCCCTATTACTGTACTAGAGGAGTTAGATAATTTCAAAAGAGGAAACGACACTAAAAATTTTGAAGCGAGAGAGTTTATTCGAATTCTTGATCGTATAAGTAAAGAATTTACCCTTCAAGATTGGATTCCGCTAAATGGTCCTGAAATGGGAAATTTCAAAATAGTCATGGAAAATGACAAGGTGGAAAATGATGCGGTTAAAATTTTTGGCAATAAAAATGACCACAAGATTTTAAATGCTGCTTTGTGTTTAAAACAAAATGAAACTAATTCAAAGGTTATTTTAGTTTCTAAAGACATTAATCTAAGGTTAAAAGCGAAAGCACTAAACATTGAAGCAGAAGATTTTGAAACTGGAAAAATTGATAAAGAGAGTGCTCTTTACCAAGGGAAAAACATTATTGAAAATGTTGACTCTGATGCCATAAATAAATTGTATAAACAAGGTCAAATGGAGGATCTTGCTTGTTTAAACGGAAACGCAACCCCTAATGGTTTTTATATTCTGAAAAATGGTAAATCATCAATTCTAAGCTATTTTAATCCATTTGATAATGTTGTTGAAAGAGTAGAAAAGCAATATGTATATGGTGTTAAGCCTAGGAATGCAGAGCAAACATTTGCGCTTCATGCTTTGATGAATCCAGATGTTAAATTAGTAACTCTTCAGGGAGTTGCGGGAACAGGAAAAACATTGCTTGCCCTTGCTAGTGCTCTTGAACAGCATAACATGTATCAGCAAATAGTGTTGGCTAGACCTATTGTTCCTTTGAGCAATAAAGATATTGGATACCTTCCCGGTAGTGCAGAGGACAAGATAAATCCTTATATGCAACCATTGTTTGACAACCTAAAGTTTATTAAAAATCAGTTTGGGGAAAACGAGAAAAAGTACCGTAAAATTGAGGAGATGGAGGAAGATGGGAAGCTAAAAATATCTGCTTTGGCTTTTATTAGAGGAAGAAGTTTGTCTAATGTGATGTTTATTGTAGATGAGGCACAGAACTTAACGCCTCATGAAATAAAAACCATTATTACAAGAGCGGGGGAGAACACTAAAATTGTTTTTACAGGAGATGTGTTTCAAATAGACACTCCTTATCTTGATGAGCAAAGTAATGGTCTCTCATACCTTATAGACAGGCTTAAGGGTAATGATTTATTTGCTCATATTACTTTAGAAAAAGGTGAACGTTCTGAATTGGCGAATCTTGCGAATGATCTATTGTAGAGCAGATTATTGTTAGGTTTCTTATTTTTATACTAATTCAATGAATTTAGCGTTCGTAGAAAATGAGTAGTATAAACCATATTAAAGCTCGAGAGTTTGGTTCATTAGAGTTTCTTGCCAAGCAAGTAGTTGAGGGTTTTATTACAGGTCTTCATAAAAGTCCTTTTCACGGATTTTCTGTTGAGTTTTCTGAACATAAATTATACAATAAAGGGGAGTCTACTAAAAATATAGATTGGAAACTATTTGCAAGAACTGATAAATTATACGTAAAAAGGTATGAAGAGGAAACGAATTTAAGGTGCCAGATAGTCATTGATGCTTCTTCTTCAATGTATTTTCCTTCAGATGAAAAAAACAATAAACTTACTTTTTCTATTGATGCAGCTGCTGCATTAATTTACCTTATGCGAAAACAAAGAGATGCTGTTGGCCTTTCCTTGTTTTCTAACGAATTAATGTTACATACTAAACCGAAATCCTCTATTTCGAATCAACGCTTTTTATTTACTGAGTTGGAAAAGTTGATGTTTAATTATCAGCCTAGAAATGGAGAATATACAGCTTTAGCAAATTCATTGCATTCGGTTGCTGAAGCTACTCATAAAAGATCTTTAATTATTGTTTTTTCTGATTTTATGGGAATGGATAATTATGAAGAAGTATTTAGTGCTTTACAACATCTTCGCCATAATAAACATGAAGTGGTTATTTTTGATGTTTTTCATAAAGATTTAGAGGGTGTGCTAAATTTTGAAAATCGCCCATATACTTTTATTGATATGGAGACAGGTGAGCAACTTAAATTAAACCCTGCACATTTAAAGGAGGATTTCGCTAAAAGGTTTAATGCTAGTAAGTTAGCAATAAAAAATACCTGTGGAAATTACAAGATAGACTATGTTGAAGCAGATATATCTTTAGGGTTTAATCAGGTTTTAATGCAATACCTTGTTAAAAGACAAAAAATGCTTTAAAAAAAGTAAATATTTCTTGTTGCTAATTGAAAAAGAATTAAATTTGCCACCCTAAAGATAAGTTTAAAACTTATTGGACCGGTAGTTCAGTTGGTTAGAATACCTGCCTGTCACGCAGGGGGTCGCGGGTTCGAGTCCCGTCCGGTCCGCTAAAAATTAAAAGCCTCTTGATTCTTCAAGAGGCTTTTTTAATTGATTAGATAAAGATCACTTTCACTATTTTTTTCTATACTTTTCTGTGTTTCATTAGTTAGCAAATCTTCATTTATTCTTGAGTTAATAAACTCATTTTTTTCCTTTATAATCGTATGAATTTCTAAAGTATCTCCAACTAGAATTAATTCTTGAGAAAATAATTTTATGGAATCGTAAATGTTATTTGAGCTAAACTGAAATTCTAAATCATCACATATGGCTTTAATATCTTGAAAATCAACTTTTTTAACTTCCTTGTTTTGGCATGAATAGAGTAGTAATATTGATAGAAATATAAGTAAGGGGAGTCTCATTTTAGGGGTGTTGAGAAAACTTTTTTGGTTAATTTAAATAAGCTTAATAGGGTTTTATTTTAATGTTCAATCTTTAGACTTATAATTGGCTAAATGGTTGTTTTTAATAGTTAAGAATAGTTATTCTTTTGTAAAAACAACTAAATTTAGCTCACTGAGTTTTTAAAGTAAATCTATATTTTGAAGCTACTATTAACATTTTTTGGTCTATTAACTTATTTCATTTCTTTTAGTCAAACTGGTGGAGAGACTTGTGCTTCTGCAACAATAATTAATTCCATTCCCTACATAGGTTTAGGTAATACTAATAATGCGAATGACGATTATTTTGCTAGCTGTGCAGATTATCCCAATCAAGGTGGAGCAAATGATTTAGTCTATGAGTATACCAATGGATCTAACCAAGTATATGTTGATATAAGTTTGTGTGAGGACGTTACTGATTACGATTGTCAGCTTTATTTGTATGAGAATTCTTGTACTGGAAATCCTGTTGGTTGCCAAGAAGATGGTTGTCAATCACCCAATTATTCAGCTCCTTACAATTCTCGTCTAATGGCTCAGCTTCTTCAGCCCAATACGACTTATTACATTGTTGTAGATGGATATTCTTCAGGTTCTAATGGGAATTATCAGCTAAATGTTTCTGAGTCTATAGGCCTTAATGCACCAGATTCTTCCAAATTGCCCCTTGTTTTAATTCAGACTAATGGTGGTGAAATAGTTGATGAGCCAAAAATCAATGTAGACTTTAAAATTATAGATAATGGTACCGGTAATTTCAATTCGCCTTCAGATCCAGCTAATCAGTACGATGGAATTGCAGGAGTTGAAATAAGGGGTTCCTATTCTGCTACTCTTCCTCAAAAGCCATTTGGTGTTGAAACAAGAGATGCATTAGGAGAAAATAACAACGTCTCTATTTTTGGTATGCCTCAGGAAAACGATTGGATTTTACTTGCTAACTATAACGATAAAACCTTTATGAGAAATATTCTAGCATTTGACCTTTTCTCAAAGATGGGCCATTATGCTCCAAGAACAAGGCTCTGTGAATTGGTTATTAATGACATATACAATGGCATTTATGTTTTTACTGAGAAAATAAAAAAAGACGATGGTAGAGTAGATATTGCCAAATTAGATTTAGATGATAATGCTGGTGATAGTCTAACAGGCGGCTATATCTTTAAAGTAGACTATTGGAATTGGGACGATAGTTGGTTGTCTAATTACACCAATCCAAATTTTCCAAATGATCAGGTTAGATACGTCTATAATTATCCAAAACCAGATGAAATTACCAATCAGCAAAAGATCTATATACAAGCTCTTGTAAGCGATTTTGAAGATGCTCTTTGGGGGGCTAACTTCACAGATTCCATCTTAGGATATAGACCATATATAAATACCTTGTCATTTATAGACTACTTTATTGTTAACGAGTTTGCAAGAAATGTCGATGGTTTTAAGAAAAGTAGGAATTTTTACAAAGATAAAGACAGTAAAGATTCATTAATCTATGCTGGTCCAGTTTGGGATTTTGATTGGGCATACAAAGATCACGATTCAGGAATGCTTGGTGGTAGTGGCTGGAGGCATGATTACTCTGGACCTACTGACGTTAAACCTCCAGGTTGGTATATTCGTCTGTTGCAAGATTCAACATTTGCCAATGAGCTTTCTTGTCGTTATTTTAATCTAAGAAATACAATTTTAGATACCAATTCTCTTTTTACTTTTATAGATTCTATTGCAGATCTAGTTGATCTTGCCCAAGAAAGACATTACGTTAGGTGGCCTATTTTGGGAATTAATGTGGGAACTCCAGAGATTGGTGCACAACCTATTTCTTACTCAGGAGAAATCAGTAAATTCAAAAACTGGATAATTGATCGACTAAACTGGTTGGACGATAATATGCCTGGAAACTGTCCAAATGTTGGAGTGAATGAATTACAAAATAATTTATCTGCCTATGTTGTTGCTTATCCAAATCCTTCTGATGAGTTGATTTCTGTATTTTCTGAACATCCGATTGATAAAATTGAAATTTTTGATATTCGAGGTGCTTTGGTTTTTTCAAGGGAATTTTATCGTCAACAACTTGTTTCAATTGATGTAGATAAATTTTCTGGAATATTTACCATTAAAGTGTTTTTGGAAAATGATGTTATTGTAAATAAGAAACTCATCAGTTATTGATATGCTTTAAATGATTTTTATTTTTGAAAAAATTTATAAATGAATTCTTCTCAAACTCCAAATTCTACTAGACCTCCTTTTTTAAAAGCACTTTGTATTTTAAGTTGGATAAATGCTGGAATTACCATTATTTCCAGTAGTCTATATAAATTGGTTTCTGGAAAATTATCGCAAACCTTAGATTATATTACAGATGAGTCTGCAAGAGAAGACTTGTTGCTTCAAATGGAATTTTTGGATAAAAATTCACTTTGGATAGTAGTTCTTTATTTAGGTAGTATTTTGGGGGTGTATATGATGTGGAGTAGAAATAGAAATGGGTTTTATATCTATGTTGGTGTACAAGTACTATTGGTTTTATTACCATTTACCTTTTTCCCTTTTAATGTTGTTGATTTAATTTCCTCTTCATTTATATCTATAATTTTTGTTTTCATGTATTACAGAAATTTATATTTTATGAACAGTTAGTCAAATGCTCCCATTAGTGCATATTCAAGAATATTTGCTCCCATTTGCAATGCTTTTTTTCTTGTAGGTTCGCTGTCATTATGAACTTCTTGATCTTCCCATCCATCACCCAAATCACATTCGTAATCGTAAAAGCATACTAGTCTTCCCTGATAAATTAACCCAAATCCTTGTGGGTGTTTGGCATCGTGCTCATGAATCTTTGGAAGCCCTTTGTTAAAGTTGAAGGATTGGTGGTAGATTTTATGGTTGAAAGGAAGCTCAATGAAGTCNATTTCTGGGAAAACCTTTTTCATTTGAGGACGAATGAATTCATCAAGACCATAATTGTCTGATATGTGAAGAAATCCACCTGCTAGTAAGTATTTTCTTAAATTTTCTGCTTCTGAATTGTTGAAAACTACATTTCCATGACCTGTTAAGTGTACAAATGGATAATTAAATAAATCACTACTTCCCACATCCACCTCATCAGTTTGTTTGTTGATGTTCATTTCTAATGAAGAATTGCAAAAATCAACAAGATTTCCAAGTGCTGTTGGGTTGGCATACCAGTCACCACCACCATTGTATTTAACAATAGCCAATTTATACGTCCCTTCTTGAGATAAAAAAGAATTGGCAGATAACACAAAAACTAACATTAATAATAATCTCATGTTCAAAAATAATTAATAAACCCCTTAGATAATAACTAATCAATTCAGATATTTATGTTTTAAATTAAAGTAATTAATTTTGTAGTACTAAATTAGTAAGATCCAAATAGACATTATATGGAAAAAGATGGTTTAAAAGTGTGGTCAAAAGAAGAGATAGCTGAGCTTTATCATAGCCCTTTAATTGAGTTGATTTATGAAGCTGCTAAGGTTCATCGTAAATACAATGATCCTAGAGAGGTTCAAATCAGTAAATTACTTTCCATAAAAACTGATGGATGTCCTGAAGATTGTGCTNATTGTCCACAGGCGGCAAGGTATCATACAGATATTGAAGGCAATGGTCTAATGAGTGTTGATGAGGTTGTTCAATTAGCTGATGAAGCTAAGCAAATGGGTTCAAGTAGGGTGTGTATGGGTGCTGCATGGAGAAATGTTAAGGATGATGAAGATTTTGATCAGGTTCTTGAAATGGTGAAGTCAGTAAATGAAATGGATCTTGAGGTGTGTTGTACATTAGGAATGATTACTGAAAATCAAGCACATAGATTGGCAGATGCAGGTTTATACGCCTATAACCATAATCTAGACAGCTCGGAAGAATACTACAAAGAAATTATTTCTACCAGAGGGTATGAAGATCGATTAAAAACCATTGAAAATGCTAGAAAAGCAAAATTAACGGTTTGCTCTGGAGGTATTATTGGAATGGGTGAGGCTGATAAAGATAGAATTAGTATGCTGTATACCTTTTCAGTGATGAGGCCTCAGCCTGAGTCAGTTCCTATTAATTCGTTAGTAGCTGTTGAAGGAACTCCTTTAGAAGATCAACAGTCAGTTTCTATATGGGATATGGTTCGAATGATTGCTACCACAAGGATTGTTCTTCCGCATTCTGCTGTTCGATTATCTGCTGGAAGAACACAGATGAGTGATGAAGGACAGGCATTGTGCTTTTTAGCTGGTGCCAATTCCATTTTTGCTGGTGATAAACTCTTAACTACTCCAAATCCTGAGTTTAATGGAGATTTAGAATTGTTTAATGTGTTGGGCTNAAAACCAATGAAGGCCTACAAAAAAGGAGATAAACCAAAAATTAAAGAAACTTACAAAGATAAACCTGAGAATAAAGAAAAAATTAAATGGTCTAGACCAGGTCACAAGATTGAAAGAAATGAAAAAGCCAAGCAGGAAGGGAAGAAAAAGAAAATTGAGCAAAAGATGAAGACTATGGCTAAAAACAAGCTAGACTTTAATAATGGAGAAGCCTGTAAGATAGATTTCAAAATCCCTGAAGAAGCAACAAAGTGTAAGTCAGTTAAATAAGTTGTTAAGCTATTTTTAAATTATGTCTTTCAATAAGTACATGCTTAATAAAATTAACGAAAGACATGAATCAGGATTATATAGAGAATTATCTATATACCCTACTTCTAGTGTTGATTTTTCCTCCAATGATTACTTAGGAATTGCAAAAAGTAATTCTACAGGAAGCACAGGTTCACGGCTTATTAGTGGTAATTCTAAAAAAATAGTCAATTTAGAAAATACATTTTCAAAGCTAGTTGGCTCAGAAGCCTCACTTTTTTTTAGCTCTGGATATCAAGCAAACGTTGGGTTAATACCTGCTTTATCAGATAGAGATACTGTTATTTTTTATGATGAATTGATTCACGCATCTTTAAGAGATGGAATAAGACTTTCTTTAGCCAGTAGCTTTTCTTTTAGGCACAATGATTTAGGCCATTTAGAATCTAGGTTGTCTAATTCCAATGGGAAGAAAATTATTATTGCCGAAGCCGTATATAGCATGGATGGAGACTCTCCTTGTGTTGATTCGTTAATTGATTTATGCAATCGATATGGTGCAGAGCTTATTATTGATGAAGCCCACTCTTTTGGTATTTCTGGGGTTAAAGGGTTGGGACTTGTAGCTGACAAGCAACTCTCCAGCCAAATTTTAGCTACTGTATACCCACTTGGAAAGGCAGTTGGTTCATCGGGGTGTTTCATTGCTGGAAGTAAAATTTTAAGAGAGTATTTAATTAACTTTTGTAGAAGTTTTATTTATTCAACTGCTCCATCTTTATCTATTGTTAAAGAAGTTGGTAGTCAATTAAATGAATTGATTTTTTTAGAAAACAGAAATAAGGTAATTGAAAATAAAAACTATTTCTTAGAGCGCATTAAAGCCAAAAATATACTAACAGGCCAAAACAGTGCTATTGTTTCTGTTCAATACGGAGATTCGAAAAGTTTAAAAAATATAGAGTCATTGCTGTTTGATAATGGAATTGTGGTTAAAGCAATTTTATATCCTACAGTTGCCAAAGGAACTGAACGACTGAGGATTTGTTTTCACACTTTTAATTCTAAAAAAGAAATAGATTTGTTACTAAACATATTAAATCAGGACAATTGAACTTTTTCGTTACAGCTATAGATACAAATGTTGGTAAAACAGTTGTTTCAGCTTTGCTTTGTAGAGCATTAGATTATTCCTATTGGAAACCTATACAATGTGGAGATTTGGAATTTTCAGATACCATGAAAGTGAAAAAATGGGTTCCAGAAGTTNCCACTTTTAAAGAGTCTTACTCATTGGAATATCCTCTTTCTCCTCACGAGGCTTCAAGACTTTCGTCAGTGAATGTGCAAATGGAGAAGTTTGTTTTGCCAACCGATGAACCTATTATTGTTGAGGGTGCTGGTGGTTTGATGGTTCCATTAAATGAACAAGGAGATTTGGTTATAGATATAGCTAAGAAAATTAATGCCCAAGTAATTGTTGTAATTAAGAATTATCTTGGAAGTATTAATCATTCTTTATTGACCATTGATTATTTAAAAAGAAATGATTATACCATTAAAGGAATAATTTTTACAGGTGAATCAACTCCTTCTTCAGAGCGAATTATTGAAAAAATAGCTGGTGTTGATGTATTGTACCATCTTCCTTTTATAGAAAATTTAGATGCAGTTGCGATAAAGGAGCATGCGAAAAAAATAAAACAACTATTTCAAATTTAGTTGCTGAAAACTTCATCATAAATGGAAATAAAGTCGCTGTTATCTTCTAGGTAACAGTCGTCTCTTTCTTTGTAGAAATAATCCTTACCAAGGTCTAATGTTTCTTTAGCGTTAATAATGTTTTTATTTTTTTGGTAAGATGCAAGGTTGATAAGTGCAAATTTCAGAAAATGTTGTTGAGAAAAAGTCATGTTTTTAAAAGCAAATTTATCTTCACTCATTGATTTTATGTATTCTAAAGATGGCTTCATATATTCTTTAGCAGTAGATCTGTTTTTAGTTAAAATACACAAATGACCGTAAAGTAGTTTAGATCCATAATCATCTGGATCAATAGAACATATTTTTTTTGCAAAACCTGCTGCCTTTCCATAAGTGGTTTCAGTGGCTTCTTCCATGTAATTTTCAATGTCTTCAGCTACAATCATTTTTATTTTCTCAATAAAATCTTCAGAATCATCTTTGTATTCAAAGCCTTTGTCTTTTTTTCGATACTTGGCTAAATAGGAAAGTGAAGTTTTATATGCTTTGGGATACATGTTAGTGTACTTGTGATCCTGACTCATTTCAAATGAGGCCATTGCAGCGTAAAGATATGGTAGTGGATGTTTCTTAGTTTTTTCTTTCTCATTGTACTTCAAAGATTTGTGGAAACATACGTCATACTTTTCATCCACAAACAACAGAAGTAAATCCATGAAATCGCCTTGGCTTTTAACTTTTATTGGAGCTAACAGCAAAAAACAAATGTAGAAAAGAGCAGTAAACCTTAAAATGCTTTTCATAGATTGATCATTTGAATGACATGTTCAAAATCCATGCCTAAAAATACAAAATAAAGTAGCTTTGACAAATTACCTCATTTCATTATTTAGTTCATTTATTATTATTTATTTTAAACAGTTAAACTCAAAACAAACAAATGAAAACAATAGGCGAGCGTATATCCTATGAAAAACATGATCATTTTTTTACGATTATAATTTCATCTAAAATTGAAAAATGGAAAGAAAATGCTATGTTTCTGTGGTTGTTAGCATGGTCGTTTTGTGGTGCAACATTCGTATATTTTTTATTTGATGGTTCAATTATAGGTGATCAAAAGCTTGCACTTTTTATTATGCTAGTGTTTTGGTCATATTTAGAAGTTAAGACCTTAAGAGCTTATCTATGGAGAATTAAAGGAATTGAGTTTATCAAAATAGATGAAGATAGATTAACCCATAAAAAGTCAATTTTTGGTTACGGTAAAGCCAACTTTGTTTTTTCTAGTCAGATTAGTGAAATTAAACCGGTAGCATTTAAAAAGAAATCTTTTGCCAAGGTATTTAACGAATCTTTTTGGCTTATTGGTCTTGGTGTAGTTGAAATTAAATCTTCAAATAATAATCTTCTTATTGGCCTNCAGTTAGAAGAAAATGATGCCAAAAAGCTTTCTGTTGAAATTAAAAAGATGTTAAAAGTTTTATTGACTAACAAGTAATGGTAAATGCTATGCTTGCTATTCTTTTAGTTTCTTGATTACCTATTTTTTCTTTAAGGATCATCTCTTTAGCGACAGGGTTGTTAAAGACATTATCCATTGTTTTAATTCTTCCTACAGGAATATTTAATTTTAAACAGTTGTTGAAAAAAGATGTGGAATTGATTTGAGATACTTTTTGTTGAATACAAGAAATAAGTTGTTTTCTGTTTTGTACCCTTTTTTGATTTGTGCTGAATTTAGTTATGATGTTTTTGTCTAAGCCAATAAATTTTGAAAAGTCCTTAAATTGTTTTTCGGTTCCAATTGCCAGTAGAAATTCTTCGTTGTCCTTGGTGGTAACTTTTTCTCCATAAGGGGCAATATTTGGATGCAGAGACCCCATCTTTTTTGCAATGTNATTATTCATTAAATAGTTAGATGCTTGATTGGCAAGTGAGGAGTAACCTGATTCTTCTAAAGTTGTTGATACATGGTATGCTTTTTTGGAAGATTGTTGTTTTAATAAAGCCACAAGAATTCCTTCTTTAAGCTGATGTGCAGCGAGAATATCCATCATGGCTACTGGCATTTTCGCTCCATCTGAATTTGGATTTCCATTCATGGAAATAAATCCTGTCTCTGCTTGTACAATGGCGTCAAAAGCCACTCTTTTTTGATTTGATTTAAACCCACCTATATGAGCATATATAATTGAAGGGTTTATTTTTTTACAATCGTTAAAAGATAGCTTAAATTTTTCTGCGTCACCATATTTGAAATTGGTAATTACTATATCTGCATCCTGTATTAACTTTTTAACTTCATTAAAATCCGATATTTCGTATAGATTTAAAAAAATGTGCTTTTTCCCCCAATTAACACTTGAGAAATAGGCCGATTGACCAGCTTTATTTTCTTTTGGTTGAAACCAATTTCTTGTAATGTCTCCTTCTGTTGATTTATTTTCAACTTTAATAACTTGTGCCCCTAGCTCGGCAAAAAACATTCCTTCTGATGGACCAGCCAAAACAGATGAAAGCTCAATTATTTTAAGGTTTTCAATCATATTTAATAAACTTAAAACAAAATTATTAAAACCTTTTTAGCATATTTATATCTATAGAAGTTTATCTGATATCTTTGAAAGGATGAATATGCAGAAAAAATTCGGAACTTTTGGTGGTGTTTTCACACCTTCCTTGCTTACTATTCTCGGTGTAATTATGTACATGAGATTAGGTACAGTTGTGGGGAATTCTTCCAATATTTTCATGTTTGTATCCATTATTTTGTTTGCTCACATGGTATCTATTACTACTGGTTTTAGTGTTTCATCCATAGCAACAGATAAAAAGATCAAGGCAGGTGGAATTTACTATATTCTTACCAGATCATTAGGTTTCCCTATTGGTGGTGCAATTGGAGTTACTCTTTTTGTAGCTACAGCTTTAAGTATATCACTTTATTTAGTTGGATTTGCAGAAAGTATGCTTCCTGTTATTCAAGATGTTTTTGAAATTCAAGAGATTACTGTTAATCACTTTAGGGTTGTTGGTTCACTGGCCTTATTGCTAGTATTAGTAATTGCTTATGTAAGTACTAGTTTCGCCATTAAAATACAGTACATTATTTTGGTGTTAATAGGCCTTTCTTTGATTTCTGTATTTACTGGTTCTAGTGAGGGTTTGAAGAGGGGAGTTGATGTTATTTCAAATCCAACCTTTTCTGTTTTATTTGGTATATTTTTCCCTGCAGTAACGGGATTTACAGCGGGTGTAGCTATGAGTGGAGATTTGAAAAATCCAAGCAAATCTATTCCTTGGGGAACCATGCTTGCAATATTAACAGGCTTAATAGTTTACATTTCATTGGCGTTTTACTTAAATGCCTCAATTGATAAAGAGATACTCTCTACCAACAACAATGCTTTAATTCAATTTGGTTCTATTCCTATGTTGGTTATTGCTGGTGTTTGGGGAGCCACACTTTCTTCTGCGTTAGGAGGTATTTTAGGAGGGCCTAGAATTCTTCAAGCAATGTCATTGGATAACATTACTCCAAAGATTTTTTCAGTTGGCCATGGTCCAAATAATGAGCCTAGAAATGCACTTATTTTAACATTTGTAATTTCTGAACTAGGAATTTTAATTGGTGAATTAAATGTTATTGCTGAAATAGTTGCTATGTTTTATATGGCTGCCTATTTATTTATTAATATTTCTTGTTTTTTGGAACAGTGGGCCAGCCCTGATTTTAGACCCAAACTAAAAATACCTTTATGGGTGTCTTTTGTTGGAGCAATTACCACATTTTTATTGATGGTTCAGCTAAATCTTGGTGCTACTCTTGTTTCTGTTGCTGTAATGATTCTAATTTTCTTTTGGCTAACCCGAAAAGAATTGGTTTTGGGTACCGGTGATGTCTGGTTAAGTGTATGGTCTAATGTGGTAAAGATTGGCTTAAAAAATTTATATAAAAAATCGGCACACAAAAGAAACTGGCAACCTAATATTTTACTTTTTAGTGGTGCAACAAAGGATAGGCCTCATTTAATTGAGCTAAGTAAATCTATTGCTGGAAGAAATGGAATGGTTTCAAATTTTGACCTTATTGAAGAGAAATCTGCCGAAATACTATTTCCTAAGCACCACCAAAATATTCCAGATGATCAATCAATTGATGATTCTATTTTTCATCGTAGGATTTATTGTCAAAATATATTTAAAGGGATTGAGGTAATTGCCAACACATATGGTTTTTCAGGAATAGATCCCAATACGGTTCTTATGGGTTGGGCAAGAAATACTCAAGATCCCTTATGGTTTGCTCAAATGACTCAAAAGCTCACTTTGCTTGATTACAATATACTTTATTTAGACTACGACAAAAAAAGAGGTTTTGGCAGTTACAATAAAATAGATATTTGGTGGACAGCCATTAATAGTGAATGTGACTTAACGCTTCAATTATCAAAATTAATTTTACATTCTGGAGAATGGTCTAATGCTTCTATTCGAATATTATATGTTAATGACTCCGAAGATAGTCATGAGTTGATTAATGATGTAATTAATCGAAAAATTCAAAAACTTCGTATTGATATTACTGTTGAGATGATCAACAATGAAATAGAACAGAAAAGTTTATATAAGCTAATTCAGCTGTACAGTAATGAGGCAGATTTAATTATGATGAATTTGCCTGAGATTTCTAAAGGAATTGAAAAGCAATATGTGGAATCTACTAGTTCATTAATGGATATTATAGGAACTACATTGATTGTTCGTTCTTCCTCTAGTTTTAAAGAAGAGGATTTGAAAACTACTAATTTTAGTGCTCTTTACAAGGAAGAAATCAATGCGGATTCCAACATTTCTTATAACGACTTAAAAATTAAAAAGACAAGTGTTTTTGAATTGGACTCATTAATGATTGAAGTTGACCAGAGGATGAACGAATTCACCATTGATTTAAGTAATCGCTTTTATAAATCATTTAATGATAACTTCTTAAACTTTTCATCTCTTTTGCTTAACAGGTTAAGTGATGAAAATGATTCAGCTGATTTGTCAAAACTATATAGCGATTTAATTAAGCATGTTGATTACTTTAAGGAAAATAGAATAAACAAACTCGAAAGAGCAATGTCAGAATCCATTGCTTATTATTTAGCTGTCACATCAACTGCAATTGATCAAATACCTGAAAGTATTTTAGTTCCTGTTTTTGAAAATGAGTTGGAACCAAACGATTCCGATTCTTTTGCAATTCTAAAGCTTAAATCATCCTATAGAAAGAAGCTAAAGAAAGGCAACTTAAAACCTTATAAAGTCCCTTTAAAAGAGTTAGCTCAGTTTCATTATGAAAATGATTTTTTAAATGATTTTAATGCTTTGATTAAGACTTTTGGTGTTTCTGGATATGTTATTAATCAAAAGTTGAAAGACCTCTTAGATAATACAACGGCCCTTTCATCTAAAGAAAATTCTGAAGAATTAATAGCCGATTTAAAGCAGGAAATAGATGATGCTTTAAATCAGCAGCAATTAAATTTTACTAAAAAATTGTTTGCTTTAACCAATAAATTGGTAAATAATATTGTTGCTGATAGTGTAAAGTTGGATATAGATACTGTTGTGCAAAATAGACAAGAGGAATATTATTCTGGTAATAAACGTGCAATACTAGATCAAATTAAATTTTATCCCACCTTATTTAAGTTAAATCAGGGATTAATTCTTAATCAGCTTATTACCTACATTGATATGAAGTGTTTCAGATTATCCGTAGGTCCCTTTTTGCAGTTCAAAGAAAAACTATTTTCCGAAAATTATTTTAACATACCATTGGGCTTTATTGCAGAAATAAACCAGTCCTTTTCAACTTTTAAGCCAGATGAATATGAATTAGCTATATCTTCAATAGAGCTTTTGACAGCTGATTTTAGTATTGATGATCAATTGTATGATTTAAGAACACATGTAGAAAATCAAATAGCCAACTTTTCGTTCGACAACGAAACCTTAACTGCTGATGGTGTAGGTTCATTTATTCAATTGCAATCTCAACTGCCAACAATAAAATTAAATTTGGCCAATGTAGTTACTAACTTATTTGATAATCAAGTTCTTGAAAAGGTGAGTGAACTGTTTAATAAATCAAAACAAGAGGTTGTTAAGCAATTGAAAGTTATTGAAAATCAATTGGAGCTGAATAAGTTTACTCTTGAAAATCAAACAGATAAGAAATTAATTAAAGAGGTGTTAGATAAATCGGCTCTTATTATTGATAACACTATTGCTAAATTGACTGAACTACAACAACGATTTGATATTGATTTTAATAAACTCTACCAATTGATTGATGAGGTTTTTGTAGATGATGTTGTAATTGAAAGAGCTAAAAATCACCATTCGAGTGTCTCTAAAAGTCCCAATAAAGGTTTTTGGTCTAAAAAAATGGATGATTTAAATCGATCGTTAATTTCATTTATTAACAGTACTGATAATGTTCTTGTTCAAGCATTAGATTCATTAGCTTTTTCGAAGTATTTTGAGAAAGATAAATCAGTTCAAACTCCTGTTACCATTTTAAAGGAATTTACATCTAAGGCTCTTCCAAATCATTCAGTTTTAAATCAGCTGCCTTTTTACTATAAACAGCTTTTTATTGGCAAACATTCTCCTCCAGAGAAGCCACTTGAAAATCGTAAATCTGAATATGCTCAATTGGTTAATGCTGTTGATAATTTTAATAATGGTGCAAATGGAATAGTGATTGTTTCTGGAGAATCATCTTCTGGTAAATCTTACTTAATAAACAATGTTTTAAATTCTCCTGATCAAAATAAGCTTAAAATTCACATAAAACCTCCTATGTTATTCTCAGCTAATCCAGAAGAGTTAATTAATAAAAGCTTATCAGATGCTTTTGGAGTAAAAGCATCCAATGAAAAGATATTTGAAGGTGCAGCAAATCAAACTATTATTTATATTGAAGATTTTGAATTGTGGTGGAAACGAAATTCTATTGGGTTTTCAATAATTCATGCTTGGGAAAATATATTTTTGGAGTACAATCATAAGCTTTTATTTGTTGTTGAATGTAACAAACACTTTTTGAAACTATTAAGTCAGGTATTTGATGTTGAAAAATTGGTTTCTTCAATTATCTATATGCAGCCTTTTTCCTCTTTTGAAATTCAAAAAACAATTCAATCAAAAAATAACTTAAGTGGTGTTCAATTTAGTTGGAAAAATCACAATTCTAATTCTGTTAACAATAGGTATTTAAAACGTCTTTTTTACAAATTAAATAGAACTGCAAAAGGAAATATCGGATGGGCATCAAGATGTTGGATTGCTGCTGTAGAAAATATTGATGAAAACATGCTTTCTATTAAAGATTTCAAGTATAAATATATTCCTGACGTTCTTGATGCTGATCAAGACATGATTTTACTTCAAGTTGTTCTTCATAAGACTTTACACTTAAAAGATTTAATTGGAATTTTTTCATCTAGCTCTTCTGAAAGTGTTAATGAGTCTATTGGAAAATTAGTTCGTTCTAATTTACTTATTTCAGATCATGGTAGCCTTAATTTAAATCCTTATTTGCAATCTTATATTATAGCTTATTTGTATGATAAAAAGTTGTTGTTTTGAATCCTGAAAATTCCATATCGTTATTGGTGATTTTGAAATTTATTTTTGAAATTGCTTTTTTTGTTTTTCTATTTTGGTTTTCAAGAGTTTACCTTGTTAATTTGATTAAGGGTCAATCATTACGTAAAAGATTTTTGTTTTATGTGCCTATAGCTAGAAATCTATTCTGGATTTTTTATTCGTTTTACTTTTTTTCTTTTCTATTGGGAGTTAATATGCTTCTAGCACTTGTTACATTAGTTTTTTTGGTGCTAATTTTTTGGAGAGTACTTAAAGATTTAATTTTTGGGGTAATTTATAAAATTCAAAAAGGAAACGTTAATGGCTTGAAAATTACAATAGACCAAGTGAGCGGTGTTGTTGTTGCAATGAAAAACACTAAAATTGAGGTTAAGGATGAAAATGATGAAGTTTTTCAGTTTTCATATTCTTTACTCTCATCAAATAAAATATCGATTCCTAACAGTAATCAAACAAAAATTCTTTCTTTAAACTATGTTTTAGAAAAAGCTCTTTCAAAAATAGAATTAGTTGATTTAAAGAAAAAGCTACTTTGTATCCCATATATTATTGCTCCAAATAGAATGAATGTTCAGGTAATTAATTCAGGCGATAATTATTTATTGGTAGTTAAGGTGTTTTTGCCAAATGTTAGGTATGTTGCAAGCGTTAAAAAAAATATAGATAATTTATGTAGATCCTTTGAACTTAATCAATAGTATTTAGGTATAGTATTTGATTACTAGATCACTAATGTTATTTTTACTTTTAATAATTCATTTTTATGAAAAGAAAAATTCCAATTCATTGGCAAATTATTATAGGATTACTACTTGGTGTTCTATGGGCTATATGTTCTTCTTTTTTGGGGTGGAGTGATTTTACATTGAATTGGATAGATCCTTTTGGTAAAATTTTCATCAAATTGCTAAAGATGATTGCTGTTCCAATTGTTTTATTCTCTTTGATTAAGGGTGTTTCTGAACTAGCAGACATTTCTAAGTTAGGTAAGTTAGGTTTCAAAACCCTAGGTATATATATTCTTACTACTGTAATAGCGGTTTCTATAGGTCTTTCATTAGTTAATATTTTTAAACCAGGTGATACCATTTCTAATGACCAAAAGATAGTAAATAGAATTCAGTATGAAATTTGGTGTGAAGAATCTGGAAATAAGATTAAAGATGGAAAGCATTTTTTATCCAATCCAGCTTATAAAAGTGAAGTTGATAGTGCAAAAGTAAATTTCAATAAACAAAAAGAGGATTTTTCAAATGATGAAAGTTTGCTAAAAAGAAAAGAGAATGTAGGTAAACAAAAAGACGCAAGGCCGTTACAGTTTTTAGTTGATATTGTTCCCTCTAATATTTTTCAATCTTTAACTGATTTGAAATCTATGTTGCAAATCATTTTCTTTGCTGCTTTTTTTGGGGCTGTATTGTTGCTTATTTCTAAGGAAAAAGCCCAACCTGTAAATGCATTAATTGACGGTCTTAATGATGTTTTTTTAAAAATGGTTGACCTAATAATGAAGGCTGCTCCATTTTTTGTTTTTGCACTTCTTGCGGGTAAACTTTCTGAACTTGCTAAAGATGATCCTTCAAAACTTTTTGATACTTTTTATTCTTTAGGAGCCTATTGTTTGGTTGTCCTTGGTGGTCTTTTTCTTATGGCTTTTGTTTTTTATCCTTTACTAGTGTTATTTTTTACAGGAAAAAATATTGGTTATGCTGGATTTTTTAAACGAATATCTCCAGCTCAATTTTTAGCTTTCTCTACTAGTTCAAGTGCGGCAACATTACCTATTACCATTGAATGTGTAAGAGATAGAATAGGTGTTTCTAAAGAGATAACAAGTTTTGTTTTACCTATTGGTGCTACTGTTAATATGGATGGGACTAGTTTGTATCAGGCGGTAGCTGCTATTTTTTTGGCACAGTATTTTGGTGTTGATTTAGAGCTTTCTCAACAACTGACAATCATTATAACAGCTACTCTCGCATCTATTGGTTCAGCAGCAGTTCCTGGAGCTGGTGTGGTAATGCTAATGATTGTTTTAGAGTCTGTTGGGTTAAATGCTGAGTGGGTTGCTTTGATTTTGCCTGTAGATAGAATATTAGATATGTGTAGAACCGTTGTTAATGTTACTGGAGATGCAACTGTTGCTACTGTAATTGCATCAAGCGAGCGTAAATTAGAAGTCATTCCTGATGAAAAAATGCAAACGTATTAATATATGAATTGTTATTTCTATTCTATAATTGCTTTGTTTTTTGTGTTGCCCCTTAATGCTCAAGAGGAAACCCCTTGTGTCGAAATTACAGACTCTAAAGTTTTAAAGCTTTTTGAAAAAGCAAAGAATTCTAAAAAGTATAACTATAAAGAGCGAGTAGCTTATTTTAAAGAGGCTATTGAGCTAGATGAGCAGCAATGTGTTAAGTGTATGTGGGAATTGGCTAAACTTACCTACAGGAGAGCATATTCAAAGGGGGATAAGATGGATATTCCTAAAAAATATTTTCATCAAATTGAACAATTGTGCCCAGATTATCATGCAGATTTATACTACTACCTTAGTCTCATATATTATGCTGAAGTAAATGATTGTGAATCCAAAAAGTATTTTAAGAAATTTCTTGATTTTCCAACTGATGACAATGAAAAGCTTTCTAGAAATTATTCCAATCAGATTTCTTCAGTTGAGCTAACACTTCCGGTTGCTGAATTTTATTGTGATTTTTATGCTAATCCTGTTAATTTTTCTCCTTTTCTTTTAAATAAGGTGTCAACTGCTACAAAAAATGAATTTTTGCCGGCAATATCTCCAGATAATGAATTGCTTTATTTTACAAGAGAATACATGTATCAGGCTAAAGGAGATGTAATTGCTCAATTGATACAAGATTTCACTGTGAGTGAGCGTCAAAATGCAGATGATAATTTTGATTCTGGTAAAGTTATGTCCCCACCATTTAATGTTGGTCCTAAATATGGTGGTGCATCTATATCATTGAATAATAAGGAATTGTATATCTGTGCTTGTACCAATAATGGCAATTATAACAATTGTGATATTTTCGTCTCTTATTTAGAGTTTATAGAAAAAGGAGAAGTTACAGATACAGTAGTTTTTCGTTGGTCTGAGTTGCAGAATCTAGGGCCTAATATTAATGGACCTCAAACTTGGGAGGCACAGCCTTCGCTTTCTGCTGATGGAAAAACCCTCTATTTTGCTTCTGCTAGGCCTGGGGGGAAGGGTAGTGTTGATATTTATTACTCAGAAAGACAGCCTGATGGTTCTTGGGGGAAAGCTCAGAATATGGGCTATCCAATTAATACTCCTGAAAGCGATAAGTCACCATTTATCCATACCGATAGTAAAACCTTGTATTTTGTTTCAAAAATTTCAGAATATCGTTTAGGTGCTGGAGAATTTGATATTTTTTATACAAGACAAGATAAGAAAACAGGAAAATGGATAGAGCCTCAAAACATAGGTCATCCAATAAATACAGAGGGCGATGAAGAAGGTATTATAGTAACTACAGATGGTAATTATGCCTATTTTTCTTCTGAGAGGTCTGATATTGGTGTGGGTGGAAAGGATATTTTTTATTTTTCGATGCCAGAAAAGGCTAAACCTGATAAAGTTGTTTTAATGAAGGGTAAGGTTGAAACTGAGGATGTTCAATCTTTAAAAGATACTAAACTTGAGGTAAGGTTTAAATCAGGTGATGTTTACGAGCAAAAAATAGATATTGATGATGATGGTAGTTATGTTGCAATTGCGAATATTGGAAGTGGAGATGAAGATGTTGTTTTAGAGGTTAAAAAGGAGGGTAAAGCATTTGAATCTAAATTGATAAAAAAAGAAGAATCAACGAACACTTTTATTGAAAATCAAGAGCTTGAAATAAAAGATATTGAAAAGGGAAGTACTCATACTATTGAAGATATATTATTTGAAACCAATTCATCTACAATTGATCCATCTTCCAAGTTAGTTTTAGAGGCTTTTGCTTCGTGGTTAAATTATAACGGAGATATTAAGATTGAAATTCAAGGACATACAGACGATGTTGGTGGAGAAGATGATAATTTAGCTCTTTCTAAGGATAGAGCTTTTTCTGTAATGGAGTATTTAATTGAGCTTAAGGTTTCAGCTTCTAGATTAAGCTTTAAGGGTTATGGAGAGAGTCAGCCTAAATTTGAAAATAATAGTGAGTTAAATAGGTCTAAAAATAGACGCACAGATTTCTTAATTTTGTAAATCGAATATGAATAGAGTTTTACTTATATCGTTTTGTTTCATAGTGTTTTTTTCGTGTAATGATGCTGTTAAGATTAATAATGATTTTTCTGTTCCTGAAGATGTTGTTTTAGGAAATAATGCACTTTTTAATGAAAATTATCCAAAGGCTAAAGCGTGTTACCTAAAAGCCATTAAAGAGCATCCTGATTGCGCTATTGCATATAATAATCTTGCTGAATTGTATGAGATTCAAGAGCTTTACGATAGCTCTTTATTTTATTTTAATCTATCATTATCAATTGATTCTTTAAATCCATATACGTTTAACAATAGAGGGGAGTTGTTTGAGGTTATGGGTGAATATGAACTTTCGATGCAGGATTTTAACAGGGCTATTGGAATAGATTCAACATTTTCTATTGCTTATTTAAACAGGGGTGAGCTGTATTTAGAGACCCATTCCCTTCATCTTTCAATGAAGGATTACAATAAGGCAATACAAATTAATCCAAACAATCCTATTTTTTATAACAATAGAGGGGATCTAAAAGATATTAATGGTGATCGTCTGGGAGCTATTGATGATTTTAATAAGGCTATTGAGTTGGATTCTTTATATGGAATTGCTTATGTTAATCGAGCATTTTCAAAAAAATTGATACATGACTTAGAAGGGGCAATGAAGGATTACAATACAGCAATAGTAATAGATTCATTAAATCCAATTTTCTATTTTGATAGGGCTGAACTAAGAATGGAAATGAGCGATAATGAAGGAGCATGTGAAGATTGGATGAAAGCTCGTGAGCTAGGTTTTGATATTTCTGAGTATAGCTCTTTAATAGATTCCTACTGCGATTCTATTTAATTTTAAGTAAATTATAGACAAATTTTAGCTAAATGATTAGCTATTTTGTTTTATAGCGGTTTTTGGTTCTGCATTATCTATATTTTTTTCTACTGACACTACAAAATATTCTAGTATTAGAATTGGAGATCAAACATGGATGAAAGAAAATTTAGATGTTGGCTTTTATCTTAATGGTGATACGATTCCTCAAGTTCAGGATCCTGAGCTTTGGTCTAACTTAACTTCAGGTGCATGGTGTTATGTAGATGAGAACAAAAAAAAATATGGAAAAGTTTACAATTGGTATGCGGTAAATGATCCAAGAGAAATCGCACCTGATGGGTGGGAGATTCCATCAATAGATCAATGGGAGCAAATGGTGAATTTTCTGGGTGGATATGAAAAAGCTGCAAAAAAAATGAAAAGTAAATATGGTTGGAAATCTTCTGGAAATGGAACAAATTCATCTAGACTAAATTGTTCGCCAGGTGCAGGGCGTTCTTCAACCGGGATTGTTTTTGGAACAATTGGAGGTAATGTTGGGTATTGGTCATCGTCTGATGTAAACAAAACAACAAGTGCTCGAAGTGTAAATCTAGATTTTTACAGTTCTAAAGTATATACCTATAGAATAAATAAAAAAAATGGGTTCTACGTAAGGTGTGTGAAAAAATAACTATTTATTCATTATAAATACAGGTAGAGCTTCAAAGAAATCTTTTCCTTTAAACGCATGAACATTTACATCAACTACATCAGAATTTTCAATTCTAACGCTTATAGTTCCATCTTCATTTAGTGGAACTAACCCAAACTCTTGAGGTTTTAATTCAGTAGATATGGCTGTGTTTGCAAAAGCTTTTGGGAAAATATTAAGTTGATTTAACGAAATAAGTGAAAGGTTAATAGCGATAACTGCTAAAAGTATTTTTATTGTTCTATCCTTTTTCATTGTATTTAAGTTATGGTAGCTAAAATTAATTTTTAAATATATTAATTGGGTGAATTTTTGATAAATGATCTATTATTTATGTTAAATAGTTTTATTTGTTAAGCTCTGGAGTTGTCGCTGATTCTGTTTTTGGCTTTTGATTTTCTAACATTGTCATTGTTGCTGCAACAACTGCAATTACAGATATAAAGCTAGCTATTATTGAGCCAAGAAAAGGAATCATAAAGCATAACAAAAAGATAAATCCAAGACCTGTTGCTAGCCCTTTATTGTCTTTAATGTGCTTTATACTTTCTTTCATGTTTAATTTATTTCTTTCGTTAGTGTAGTCCATAAAGGAAAAGCCATAGAAGTAAGATGATATAATGATGTTTCCAAAAAATGAAACTATCCACCCAATAATTGGAATAAAGCTAATGATGAAAAATAAAATTACCCAAAGGGTCTGAATACACATGTTTCTAACTACAATAAGAACAGCTCTGATAATATCTCTAGTGAGTTGAAGAATGTCAAAAGGGTATTTATTACCAGTTATTATTTCTTCAGTTTTTTCGGATAAATAAGTTAGTATGGGGGATAAGGCAATAAGAGAAATGTATCCACCAAATAATAAAAAGATGTAAAAGAAAACAATTTTAAAAATTATCCATATTATCCAACTTAAGCTTTCTCTTGTCCAATTAAGAATATCACCCCAAATTCCCTCTGGATTCAATTCATTAAATTGATTCATGGCCCAATCAATAGACAAATCTGTAGCATTATTTATAAGAGAAACACCTCCTACAAATAATAGTATATTGAATAGTAGAGGAAAAATAAAGTAATACCAAAGACCATTTTTAAAAATAAAAGTGGTTGCTTTTCCATAAGAACTAAAACCTGTCCCAAATTGATTTAGTAATTTCTTCATTAACAATTAATTTCCTATTTTAAATACGTATTTAGTAAATACAGCTATTTACTAAAGTATTAAACTTTCAATTCAAAAATAAATTATATCAAAGATGAATTTTATAAAATTAGGGACTGTTTTATTTCTTCTTTTTATTGGGTTAAACTCAAGTGCTCAGTCTAAAACAACTCAATCGGATAGCTTATCTGATAGTAAAGTACAAAACATTAAGAAAAGTTCTTTAGATAATAATGTTAAAGCTGAATTATCTGCTAAAGAGAAGTATGCGCTTAAAATGCTTAAGCAGAGTTACAGTATAAAGTCCATTCAGTTACAAACCAATATTGATAAAAAGAGAATTAAAGAGATAAAAAAAGAATACATTAAGTAGTGTGTTTTAATGAACCTTGTAAATAGATGTATTTTTTTTAATTCTACTTCTTGCTGACCCTGAAAAAAAGTTTTTAATTTGACTTCTTAATTCAATGGCTTCTTGTTGATAAGCAACATTTTTAGCTGTTAAAGTTTGAAAGTTTTCGTATTCTAAAGTTAAATTTTCTTTATTTAATGGATAGTGGAGTAGTATATTGTAGCTCCAGAAAGTAGCGATTTTGCGTTTGATGTTGATTGTCCTTTGTAGCTCAAAAAAGTCGTTAATAAAAGGATAAATAGTGTTGTTTTTATAGTCATTTTGCAAATTTTTTGCAAAAGTATTCCGACTAATTTTTTTGCTATGTAAAGATGAATTAATTAATAGGTTATTATTTGATTTTTTTTTAAATATCTGAAATCAATTAGCTATATACAATGGCAATGTTTATTATACTTAAAATATTAAAGGTCTGATTTAGTGAATTTTAGTTTTTCAATATTCTTCTAGTCTCATTATAGCTGTCAGATTTTAAACGAACTAAGTATACAGCTGATGAGAAATTTGTTAAGTCAATACTAATTTGATCTGTTCCATTTTCTAGTTTTCGTTGCCAAATTAATTTACCTTCAACAGAGAAAAATTCTACAATTAATTCCTCTGTAATAGGATTGGAGAAGATAATATTTGCTTGATCAGTTGTTGGATTGGGAATAATTATAACATCAAATTCACTATTAACTTCTGTAATAGTTACTGAATTGTTACTTGCACAGGATCCACCATTAATTGTTAAAGTTACGTTGTAGGTGCCAGGTGAGCCATATACATGAATTGGGTGTTGTTGTGTTGATGTATAACCATCTCCAAAATCCCATAACCAACTTGATGCACCTTCTGAAATGTCCGAAAAATAAACTATGTTATTTTCTATTTGTTGGGTGAAATTAGTTTCTACTACATTTGCAATTACTTCTTGTAGAGGACTTTCACAAGGCATGGTATTTATTTCCCAATCGTAGAAATAGTAGTAATAATCTGCTGATGATCCTGCAGATGAGCTATTTAAAGATACAACGCCAGGAGTTACATAGGGATATGCTGGACCGGAATTGTTTCTATATAAGTCCATTTGGTTTCCTCCAATAGCATAATCACCTGATCCAGGTATTTCAAAATTCAGATTTATTCGTTGTGTTCCGTCAACAATAGGAAGAGTAATTTGGTCGATTATGTTGTTGGTAGGAAAATTCCCTCCATTTTGTACGTTGCCTTCCCAAAGGTAGATGGTTCTATTTCCATTGCCATCAGCATCAACCCAAGTTGATATCAAAGTAAAGTTAGTATCTGCAGTGAAATTAATTGCTCCATAAAAAGTAGATCCATGATATCCTCCAGTTCCAAAATTATTGTCTAATGGACCAGCACTTATATTGGGTTTTTCAATTACGTCTTTTACAAAATAGATTTGAGTGCTATCAATTGGAGGGGTGATTAGTGTGTCTCCAATGTAAACTAGAACATTATTTTCATCATACCAATATAGCTCTCCATTTCCATTTGTGGCTACCAGTTCAACAGGATTATTTATACAGCCTTCTCCGTTAATTATGGTTGATACATTTGGGTATTCAATAGTAATAAATGCGTTTTTAGTTATAGAATCTGAACCCAAGGAATTACTTGCTGTTAGACTCACATTATAACTACCAGCACTTGTATAAGTATGTGAAGGGTTTTGAAGCGTGGAAGATTGACCATCTCCAAATTCCCAAAGCCATTGTGTTGGATAATTTCCTGAAAGATCATTAAAATCAATTACTCCCTCGCAAGAGTAGTTTAAGTTAGATTGAAAGTCTGCGTATGGAGGAAGACCAGAAACATTTACATTAATATTGTCAATGTAAAGGTTGTTGCCATATCCAGTAATGTTTACAAATCGAAGCGTAATGTTACTACCTATATAGCTATTTAAATCAATAGTTTCATTTTGCCAATCGGATGCTGAAGATGGAGACCAGTTCAATCCAGATTGAGTGCCACCTGATAAAGTATATCCATCTTTGAAATAGAGTTGAGAGAATGTTATTCCACAATCAGTAGATATATCAATTCTTAAATCATCTTGAAAATTAGGACTCCACATAACATAAGCGTAATCAAAAGTTAAATTGGCAGAATCACCATTAGTTAAGTCCATGGTTAAAATTTGCATTATATCTTCTTGTCCAGCAGCATTGTATGCAAAGTTGTTAACATAAACTGCGTTGGTGGGATTTCCATCAGCTCCTGTTACACCTGTTTGTTGCCAGGTAATGTCATTGTCAGCATTAATTAAAGTAAGGTTATTAGGGGGGAAAGTGCCAGTTTCAAAATCTTCTGCGTAAGGATAGGTGCCGTACGGTTGATTTACTTCAATATCCTCTACAATAGTATCGTTACAATACGTACTGTCGTTTGCTAGTCCAGTCCATACTTTAAGCGTGTATATACCCGGACTATTGAAATTTAATAAATTGTTGAACGTATAATTTAAGGTTCCTCCAGGAGAAACTGGTCCAGTAACTATTTCATTTGAAATGGGCCCATTATTTAATTGGTAATAAATTGGAAAATTAGATTCAGAATATAGTCCAATATTTTCTATTGTTACTTCAATAGGAGAGGTAAATAAACCATTGCATGTTTCAAAAAGAGGTAAAGGAGAAATTAATTCGTTAATTCCAGCATCATTATCTCCTTCACAAGAAAGAAAACAGCTTGCTGTTCCGCCAGTAGAGCCATTGTATTCAATGGCAATTTGTCTAAGACTCCTTGTTCCATTAGCTCCATTAGCACGAACAGAAAACCAATAATCTAAGGTTACATCAGTAACATAAGCATTAAAACTTAATCCAGATGATGAGCCAATAGAGTCCATGAACTTATCACCCAACATAAACACATCATAGCTAGTAGCATTTGCTACTGAATCCCAAGCGATTTGAATCAGATTCTGGTTAGGGCAAACACGAGTTACTCTTACGTTCTCAGGTCTATCCATTATTGAGAAATTAGCATCACTTTGATCAGAGGCAGCGCCTCTACTTACACGAATTCTACCTTGGCCTGTGAATGTTGTTGGTACAGTCCATGTAGTAAATCGAGATGTGCCCGGCACTGTATTTATAGTAGACCAATTGTTTCCTCCGTCAGGAGAATATTCAATTAGAAATGTTCCAGAGGTCTCATAAGCATCCCAGTGAATTCTATCTTGAGTTCCTGGAAGTAATCCTTCCCCTCCCATTGGAAATGTTACCGTTATATCATCATATAAGAATTCATATAAAACAAAATACTCATGATTACCAAATGGAAGTGTAGTTCCTTTAACTTTGAGTTCATATGAACCAGCATTAGGATCGTTAATTGCAACTTGTTCCATGTTGTTTAAATGATCTTCTCCTCTAGTTGCAGGGTCCGCTAATGTAACTGGGTTAGGAGAATGATCTAAAATCCAGGGTAGGTATACAAAATTAGACGGAGATGAAACAGAAGCATCTAAATCGTTAACAAGAGCATAAGAAGCAGAAGTGGACGCTTGTTGATCGGCCCAATAAACCATGATTTTCGCTCTAAGTACTCCAGAAGGTATTGTTATTGTGTGAATATTGCTGTCACCTTGAGCTAAAGAAGCAGAAAAATACCGATTGTCTTCAATTAATTGTAGTGCTTTTAAAGCATTTACTTTCCCCCAGCCATAAATAAAATCAGGACCATCATTACCCAAATCGTTAGCTGTGTTTAAAAGTGCAGATTTTAATAGTGCTGAAGAGGCAGTAGCACCGCCATTAAGCTCTTTATAGGCATGATGCAGCTGAGCCATAACTCCACAGATTCCTGGAGCAGCGGCAGAGGTTCCACCACCTGGCGAATAGGTGTTATTGGGATCTGTTGACATTTGACTATTGCCATGAGCACTTAAGTCTGGTTTAATTCGTCCGTCTGATGCAGGCCCTCTTGAAGAGCTATTTAGTATTACATCTATTTCACTCAAGTTTGCAGTAGCAATTACATTTTTACCAATTTTATGTCCGCCAGTAATATTTCCCCATTGATTACCAGCACCATAACTACAATCGGTGTTGTTGCTATTTCCGGCAGAAAAGGTTTGCATCAGAGTAGGGTTGTTGTAAATCTCTTGGTCTACAAGTAAAGTAGTATTGGTATATCCTGCATTACATCCATTTGAGTAGGAAGAGTTAAATACCATAACAGCACTGTCTTGATGAAGGGCAATTGTACCAGACATGCTAGCATCATATTGACGAATATGAAGGTAAGATGCAGGAGCCATTCCTCGCATGAGTGGGTCAAGATTACCAGCTCCACCAGCAATGCCAGCGGTCATGTCTCCATGAGTTCCAGTAAAATCACCAGCTACATCTTGTTGATTAACTCTCCCAGTAAAATCTATGTGAGGACCAACAAAACCGTCATCATTGATGGCAATAGCAATACCATCTCCATCGTAATTTAAGCCTCCAAAATAGTCATTGTCAATTGCATTGGATCGATGAAGATTTCTTCCATCGTCAGATTCTGCTTTTCCAGGTTCAGAAATTAAATCAACAAATCGTACAAATGGTAGAGAAACAAGTTGATTTAATTTTTTTTCAGGAATTTCAATGTTCATCATGTGGCTGTGAGCTAGTTTTAAAGTAACCTTTGCTCCAAAAGTTTCTATATTTTGAATCGATTTTTTAAAAGAAACGGTTGTAAATATTCTAACTGAAAGATTTAAGAGTTTTCCGTTATATGCCCAATCTGGAAAATTGCCTTTATCTAAACGTCTACTTGTTTTGTATTTATTTTCAAATTCTAGTATTGAAAAAACGCCTAATGAGTTTAAATTGTTTGTAGAAATATTGCTTGGAATAGCAGCTAGGTAGGTATTATCAGGAACGTATTCCAATAATTCTAAACCACTATCTTTAATCTTATTGAGCTGATTTTGATCAGGTATTTTGTTAAAGGTTAAAAATCTATAATAATAACCACTATAGTAGGCATTTTGAGTATTGAACTTATACTGCTGTAGGTTAGTGGTAGTGGTTTTAAAACCTTTGTTGAATTTGATGATTTTTTCTTGAGCTATGCATTGAAAAAAAACAATCGAAAATAAACAGGTGAATAACAAACGGAAATTTAGCATTTTGTTGAGTCTAGTTTTGAACTAGTAATAATACAAAATTAATTGGCTAAATGAATTTTTGTTAATGATAAATAATAGGTGATAAGTACCCAAGGTGGGAGTCGAACCCACACGCAACTAGTGCACTACGACCTCAACGTAGCCTGTCTACCAATTCCAGCACTTGGGTATTTATAAAGAACTTCAACAAAAGTATAAAACTAATGTACAAAAAAAGCCTTCTTAAGAAGGCTTTTAGTGATTCGTCTGGGGTTCGAACCCAGGACCCCATCCTTAAAAGGGATGTGCTCTACCAGCTGAGCTAACGAATCATTTTCATTTTCGAGAGTGCAAATATACAGTCATAAATTAAATTACCAAGAACTGTAAATAAAAAAATTAATAATGAATTAACATTTAGATGTGCAAACGAAATACCTCCATTTTAATTCTTCTTAAAAATTAAATTTAGTAGCTTTAACCAACTTGCTAATAAATGAAATTCTCTAAGGTAGATAGTCGTATTGTAACCGAGCTTGAAAAGCTAATTGGCTCTGATTATGTTGTTGTTGATAAGCAAACTCTTATTGATTACGGTGCTGATCATACGGAAAATTTAGTGTTTCCTCCGGAGGTTTTGGTAAAGCCAAAAACTACCCATCAAGTAGCTCAAATTATGCAGCTATCTCAAAAAGAAAATATTCCTGTTACTCCAATTGGTGCAAGAACTGGTTTAAGTGGAGGTTGCTTATCAATTTACGGAGGAATTGGACTGTCTATGGAGCGTTTTAACAAAATTATTACAATTGATAAAGATAACATGCAGGTTGTTGTTGAACCTGGTGTAATTACTGAGGTTTTACAAGATCAGGTAGCCAATTGTGGATTGTATTATGCTCCAGATCCCGCTAGTAGAGGAAGCTGTTTTATCGGAGGAAATATTGCTGAAAATAGTGGAGGACCCAGAGCTTTAAAATATGGCGTTACTAAAGATTTTGTATTAAATCTTGAAGTTGTTCTCCCAAGCGGTGAAATTATTCAAACAGGAGCAAATACTTTAAAGAATTCTACTGGATATAATCTTACTCAGTTAATGGTTGGAAGTGAAGGTACTTTAGGTGTAGTTACAAAAGCTACATTAAAGCTACTTCCTTTGCCAAAGCTAAATAAGCTTATTTTGGTGCCTTTTAAATCTGCTATTGATGCTTGTAAGGCAGTAGCTCATATTTTTAATTCTGGTATTACACCATCTGCATTAGAGTTCATGGATCGCTTTGCAGTAGATTGGACCATTAATTATATTGACGATGCTAAATTAGAAATGTCACCTGATACAGAGGCTTTATTGTTAATTGAAGTAGATGGGGATAATGAGGCTCTTTTATTTGATGAAATACAGAAAATAGTTGAAGTTGTTGAAACTCAAAATTGTGGTAGTAATATTCTTTTTGCTGAAGATGAAGCTCAAAAAGAGCAGCTTTGGTTTGTTAGAAGAAGAATAGGTGAGGCGGTAAAGGCAAACAGTGTCTATAAGGAAGAAGATACTGTTGTTCCAAGATTCAGGCTTCCTGATCTTTTAAAAGGAGTAAAAGAAATTGGAAAAAAATATGGATTTGAATCGGTGTGTTATGGGCATGCTGGAGATGGAAACTTACACATTAATATTATAAAAGGTAATCTTTCGGATAATCAGTGGGAAAATGAACTTCCACTTGCAATAAGAGAAATTTTTGAGCTTACCGTATCTCTTGGGGGAACAATTTCTGGAGAGCATGGTATTGGCTTAGTACAAAAGCAGTATATGGATATTCCCTTTAAATCTGTAGAATTGGAATTAATGCAATCTATTAAAGCTGTTTTTGATCCCAAAATGCTGCTAAACCCTGGAAAAATTATATAAAAAAAGCCCCACTATTGGTGAGGCTTTAAAGAAAATTTAGGTAGTTATCATTCTACTCCGTGCATAAGCTTATTTAGCGGTTTGCTGAGTAGTGCAATTAAAATAGAAAAACCTATTAAAACAAATCCAATTACTGAAAAAATGTCTACATATTTATTTAGTCCTTTCTCATTGACAACACTTTTATGTTTAGCAAAGGCATCTTTTAGTGAGACTTTATTTTGTTCTGATTTTATTTGTTCTTTAGAGTCATAAAATCCGTTTCTAAAATACATCCATGCATCAAAACTAATATAAACTTTGCCTTCTTTTTGAAGCATATCTCCCCATAAATTCCATAATTTTTTAGGGTTAATTCCGGTTTTTTCAATAATTTCTTTATTACTTTTTTTTCCATCATGTAACAATTGAATTGCTTCAAGAGCTTTTAATTTTGAGTTTAGTTGATTAAAATCATCTTTATTTAGCCATTCATTAACATCACTATACTTATAATCAATAGACCTATTGTTTAGCCATTCATTTAGATTGTAGTTGTTGTCAAAGTGATCTCTAAATTCCACCCAATCTTTTAAATCATAATACTTTTGAAGAGTAATGTTTTTTGGTTGATTGTGTAATGTTATCCAATCTTCAAAATTAGCATCATTTCCTATAGCTTCCTTTACTGTGGTTTTCATAGTTAATCCTGATTCTTCTTTGTTTTCGTGACTACCACCTTCAGCTCCAGTGAGAGCAGCAATTTGTCCACCAAGAAAATTAGCAATTGCAAAACTTAAAAACCATCCACCCATTGCAGTTCCTGCTATATTTTTAGGAGATAGTTTAGTAACCATTAATAACCCTATAGGAGATATAAACAACTCACCAGTTGTATGTAGTAAATAAAGAAACACTAATGTTAGTAGAGGAACCATGAATTCAGTTTGTAATTGAAAACCTATCATTGTAACAAGAAAGCCTAAGCCTAATTGTAATATTCCAAAAGCAAATTTCATAGGTATACTAGGATTTTTACCAATTTTAGAAAGCTTAACCCACATCATGGAGAAAATAGATCCAAATACAATAATGAAAAATGGATTAAAGAATTGAGTCATTGAAGCTGGCATAGTCCAACCAAGAATTTCTCTTGCTACGTTTCTATCTGCGAAAAGCGTAAGTGATGTTCCTGCTTGTTCGAAACATGCCCAGAAGACAATGTTAATTAACATAAATATCACTAAAGCAATCATTCTATCTCTCCATGTTTTACCCTCTTTGCTACCTGCTGAAATTAATTGATAGGAAACAATTAAGAATAATCCAAGAAATATATATTGTAGGATGTCATTTTGATTTATGAGTATATAGCAAAGCGGTATTAAAGCTAAAGATCCTATTGTAATTGCTTGAACTTTTGTTAATGGTCCAATTTTTTCTTTGCCAGCCTCTCTTATGTCTAGTCCAGGTGTTCCTTCATATTTTTTTCTTCCAGCCCAAAATATTAATAACCCTAGAAGCATTCCAACACCGGCAAGTCCGAATCCCCATTTAAATCCATAGGTTTCACCAACATAGGCAACCACTGTTGTAGCCATAAGAGCACCAATATTAATACCGATGTAAAAAATGGTGAATCCGGAGTCTCTTCTCTCATCTCCATCCTTGTACAGTTTACCTACGATAGTTGATATATTGGCTTTGAAATAACCATTTCCAATAATTATAGCTCCCATTCCAATTAGTAGAAATTGATCATTCCCTCCAAGAAGAAGAAATTCTCCTATAGACATTAAAACAGCTCCAAGCATAATTGCATATCGGTAGCCTAAGAACATGTCGGCCATTCTTCCACCAAGAACAGGTGCTGCGTAAACCAAAGCACAGTAAGCCCCATAAATTAAACTTGCTTCGTGATCACCTTTCATTAGAGATTTTGTTAAAAACAAAATCAATAATACTCTCATTCCATAATAACAGAAACGCTCCCACATTTCAGAAAAGAAAAGAACAAATAATCCCTCAGGATGTCCTAGAATAGTTCTTTCTTGTTTGCTAACTACATTATTAGTTGATTCAGTAGACATATTTTTTGTTTAAAAATTTGTTTCCGAATGTACTATATTTTTCTGAATGCAAAAAAAGGAAGTATAAATACATATTAACATTGTTAATGCGAATGTTAAATGGGTTAAACAAAAGTTTGAAAAATATTGTCATAATAGTAAATTAGCTTTTACTTAAAGTTTGATGAAGAAATACTTTATACTACTAGTTACACTAAGCTTGTTTTCCTGTGAATCAAGTCAAAATGGTTTTACCGTTAACGATATAGAATGTGAAATCAATAAAGACTCGTCTTTAGCTGATTTGCATACTTTGTCTAATTACCAATCTGTATACACCTCTCATGTTCATTTAGATATTTCAGTTGATTTTGGAGGAAAACTAATTTCTGGTTCTGTTCGACATGATTTGTCAAATCCTTGTAAAAAGGATCAATTTATTTTAGACACCAAAAATTTAACCATTAAAAATGTATTCTTAGATAATGGTGAAAAAGCTTCTTTTTCTTATGGCGATTTTGATGAGCTTCTTGGAACACCACTTGTTATTGATATACAAAGCAATACTAAATCTGTAACTGTAGAGTACGCTACAACAGAAAAGACTGAGGCTCTTGATTGGTTGATGCCTGAGCAAACAAATGGTAAGGTTTCTCCATTTATGTATACTCAGGGTCAATCTATTTTTACCAGAAGCTGGATACCCATTCAAGATACTCCAGGACTTAGAATTACCTATTCTGCAAATGTTCATGTTCCTTCAGGAATGCTTGCTGTAATGAGTGCTTCTAATCCAGTTGAAAAAGATGAATCCAATAGCTACGAATTTAATATGCCTCAGCCTATACCATGCTATTTAATTGCTCTTGCGGTGGGGGATTTAGCATTTGCACCAATAGATCATAGAACAGGAGTTTATGCAGAAAAAACCATGCTAGAAGATTGCGCATATGAATTGGAAGATATGGGTAAAATGGTTACAGAAGCAGAAAAATTATATGGTGATTATCAGTGGGAGAGATACGATGTTATAGTTCTTCCTCCTAGTTTTCCCTTTGGAGGAATGGAAAATCCAAGATTAACTTTTGCCACTCCAACAATAATTGCTGGTGATAAAAGCTTAACCACTCTTATTGCTCATGAATTAGCCCACTCTTGGAGTGGTAATTTGGTTACCAATGCTACTTGGGATGACTTTTGGTTAAACGAGGGTTTTACTGTTTATTTTGAGCGTAGAATAATGGAAGCAATGTACGGATCTGATTATGTTCAGATGTTGGCATTACTTGGCTATCAAAGCTTACAGCGAGATTTAGCAGATTTAACTCCAGATTTGCAAAGCTTAAAGTTAAGACTTAAAGGTTTACATCCAGATGAGGGTATGTCTGAAATAGCATATGAAAAAGGCTATTTTTTCTTGCGTTTAATTGAAGAGTCTGTAGGCAGAGATAAATTCGATGTTTTTCTTAAGGATTATTTCACTAATCATAAGTTTCAAACAATAGTAACTGAATATTTTATAGACTATTTAAATGAAAATTTATTAATACCAAATGCGGTTTCGTTAAATATTGAACAGTGGATATATCAATCTGGTCTTCCTTCAAATTGTCCGTTTGTAACAAGCAGCAGGTTTAACGCAGTTGATTCAATTTTGGTAGAGTTTTATAAAAATTCAGATGTTTCTACAATTAATTCTGCTAATTGGTCTACTCATGAGTGGAGACATTTTATTGGTGAATTATATCCTCAGACAACATCCGAGCAAATGCGTATTATTGACCAAGAGTTCAAATTAACTCAAAGTGGAAATTCTGAGATATTAGCAGTTTGGTTTCAGCAAAGTATTCGTTTTAACTATAGAGGAATCGATCAGGCTCTTGAAAAATTCTTGATTCGTGTTGGAAGAAGAAAGTTTTTAGAACCCCTTTATAAAGCTTTAGCGGCAACACCTGAGGGTAAGCAAAGAGCAAAAGAAATCTACAAAAAAGCAAGAGGCAATTACCACTATGTATCGTTTAACACAATTGATCAAATACTTAACTAACTAGTTAGAGAGTTGTTGATTATTATCTAATTACTAACTACTTAAGCCTTCTTTCTACTTCTCTTTTGGCATCTTTCTTTTTAAGATCTTCTCGTTTGTCGTGTATTTTCTTTCCTTTTGCTAAGGCTATTTCGAGCTTTGCTAAACCCTTGTTATTTATAAAAAGACTTACTGGAACAAGTGTTAACCCTTTGGCTTTTATTTTTCTATCTATTTTGTTGATTTCTGATCTATTTAACAAGAGTTTTCTATCTCTTCTTGGCTCATGATTGTAATGTGTGCCATTATCGTATTGTTGAACATACATATTCCTAATTATGATTTCATTTTTAGAAACAACTCCATAAGATTCTCCAATGCTAGCTTTACTTGCACGAATTGATTTTATTTCGGTTCCTGTAAGTACAATACCAGCAGTATAGGTTTCAATAAACTCAAATTCAAACCTAGCTTTTTTGTTTTTTATGTTTATTCCGGCACTCATTAGGAGCAAATTTAGAAAAGAAACATCAATAATGAACGTAATTACAATTGTGATGTATTAAATGAAAAAAAACAATTATGAAAAATTACTTCCTCCTTCTGTTTGCAATTTTATTTATTACTCCATTTTTCGGACAAATGGCAATAACAAGTTCAACTTTTGATCAAAAGACAAAACAAGCAAGTGGTTACAACCCCGACCAACTCGCAATAGGCAATTCTTATATTGTTAAAGCTATTGATATAAATGCTCAGATTAACGATCAATTAGCTGATGTTAGAGTTACTCAAACAATATATAACCCAGGAAATAGAGATTTAGAAGTAGAGCTATTTTTCCCTCTTCCCAATGATGGTGTAATTCAGAATTTTATGATGATGGTAAATGGTCAGGAAATACCAGGTGAATTAATGAAAAAAGAAAAGGCACAACAAATTTATCAATCTATAGTGTCAAGAAAAAGAGATCCTGCACTTATGCAATATGCTGGATATGGTTTGTTTAAAACAAGTGTTTTTCCCGTTGCAGTTGGTCAAGAAAGAGAAATATCTGTAACCTATACTCAGCTTTGTAAAAAGAAAAATAATTCAATTGGGTTTACCTATCCATTAGGTACACAAAAATTTTCAAAAACTGCGCTTAAGAAAGTGAGTTTTAACGCCTTAATTAAATCTAATACAGAAATAAAAAATATCTACAGTCCATTTTATACTATTTCAATAGATCAGAGCTCTA
>PAZE01000004.1 GCA_002716065.1 Crocinitomicaceae bacterium
GTGATAACTAAGAATGATTTCATCTCCTTCAACAAATGGGGCCTTAAAATACTTTTTAAACATTGCTATTTGTTCCGGTGTTGATTTCCCGGCAGTGGTATTTTTAAACCCATCTTCAAGAGCCTCAATAAAACGTTCTCTTGTAACCATAGAAGAAACAATAACAATTCTAATGCTCATATTTTCATCGGCCATAATGATTTTATCTGCATTTTTTGAAGTAGCCTTTAAATACAATGCTCCAACATACAAATCCAATGTAAAATACTTTTCTCTTAATCCGCCACCATTTAAAACAAGTGAGGTATTGTTTACCGTCAAGGTTTCAGGAAAATCTACTCCCTCAATGTTTTTTTGAGCAGAAAAATTCGTTAAAATAAAAAAGACGCAAAAAACAGCAATCAAATATTTAAGTTTCATAATGTTAATTTTATATGGGTTTTGTAAATTCAAATCAAACTTTATTCCAAAATAGCAATCTAAAAGTAACTAAAGTTTAACTAAGAATGTAAATTTGATCAAACATTAATTTAAACAAATTGCCAACTTTTTTTTCCAATCATATTTCACAAAGCACTATAATTCTTGATGAAAATGATTCCCGCCACGCTATTAAATCGCTACGACTTAAAAGTAAAGATCAAATCAATATAATTGATGGTAGAGGGACCTTGTACACTACTGAAATCATAGACAATAACCCAAAAAAAACAATTGTAACCATTCTAAATAAAAAATCATTTAAAGCAGACATCCCATTACAGCTTGCTTTTTGCCCAACTAAAAACAACGACAAAAATGAACTGGTTGTCGAAAAAGCAGTAGAAATAGGGGTTACGAAAATTTTTCCTGTTTTCTCTCAAAATTCTGAAAGAAGAAAATGGAATTCTCAAAGAATGGAAAAAATCTGTATATCTGCTTTAAAACAATCAGGAAGATATTGGCTTCCTGAAATTCACCAATCTTGTTCATTTACTGATTTTATTACTTCAAAACACTCAGAAAAGAACTTTATTGCTCATTGTAAAGATGCACCTAAAAAAGCGCTGTCAAATGTAGTTGATTCCTCGAAAAATCAACTTATTCTAATTGGTCCAGAGGGTGATTTTACTGTTGAAGAGATTAAACTAGCTCTAAAAAACAATTTCTGTGCTGTAGATTTAGGCAACAATCGTTTAAGAACAGAAACTGCATGTTTGGTTGCACTAGCATTGATGAAAAACACTTGAGTTTATAAACCAGTGTAATTTTCAGGTGTTATTGCATATAGCTCGGCTTTAATCTTCTCTGAAACATCCAACTCACTTATGAACTCATGCATTGATTCTTGGTTAATTTTTTCGTTCTTTCTAGTAAGTGCTTTTAAAGCTTCATAAGGATTAGGATAAGCTTCTCTTCTTAAAATAGT
This sequence comes from Crocinitomicaceae bacterium, assembly GCA_002716065.1. Taxonomy (GTDB): domain Bacteria; phylum Bacteroidota; class Bacteroidia; order Flavobacteriales_D; family Parvicellaceae. The sequence goes on from PAZE01000004.1 coordinate 1,409, forward strand.
TTGAATAGCCTCTGCAACAACTGCCCAGTTGTTTTCTAAATCCTTATCAAAAGCTACTTTATTTAACAACAATTTATTTAACCCTTTTATTGTTGAATTCAACCCCAAAAAGCTATGTGAGATGGGCATACCTACATTTCTCAAAACAGTACTATCGGTCAAATCTCTTTGCATTCTACTTATTGGAAGCTTTCCGCTTAAATGTTCAAATAAAGCATTAGCAATACCCAAATTTCCTTCAGAATTTTCAAAATCTATGGGGTTTACTTTATGAGGCATAGCAGAAGATCCTACCTCACCATTTTTTATTTTTTGTTTAAAGTAATCTAATGAAATGTAGGTCCAAAAATCCTTGTTCAAATCAAGTACTATAGTATTTATTCTTTTTAAAACATCAAAAAGAGCAGCTAAATGATCGTAATGCTCAATTTGAGTAGTTGTCTGAGAACGGCTGATGTGCAATTTATTTTTCAAAAAACTATTGGCAAATTCAACCCAGTTAATGTTTGGATAAGCAACGTGATGAGCATTGAAATTTCCTGTTGCACCACCAAATTTACCAGCATAGGTTATATCTTGAAGCTGATTTATTTGAATTTGAAGTCGTTCAACAAACACCATTATTTCTTTACCTAGTCTTGTAGGCGATGCTGGTTGACCATGTGTTCTAGCAAGCATAGAAATATCCTTCCATTCAGATGCTAGTTCTTTAAGTGTGTTAACAAGGTTAGACAAACATGGAAGAAAAGCTTGATCGATAGCATCTTTTAATGACATCGGAACAGCTGTATTGTTAATATCCTGAGATGTTAATCCAAAATGAACAAATTCTTTCATATCACCAATTGACATTTGCTCCATTTTTTCCTTTATAAAATACTCAACAGCCTTTACATCATGGTTAGTTGTTTTTTCAATCTCTTTAACTCTCAAGGCATCTTTTTCAGAAAAATCAAGATAAATTTTTCTAAGAGATTCATTATTAGAAGAATCATATCCTTTTAGCTGTTCTAGTGGAATTTCACATAAAGCAATAAAATATTCAATCTCAACTTTTACTCTATATTGAATCAAAGCAGACTCAGAAAAATAAGAGGAAAAAGGTGAGGTAATTTTTCTATATCGACCGTCTATTGGTCCAATAGCTGAAAGCTCTGTTAAATTCATACCAGTAGTTTAATTCTTGCAAAAGTATAAATACCTATACCATTAGCACAAAGAATCATTAATTTAATGACTTAAATTTTTATCTATATCATGTGGAAGGATTTTAAAATCGGATTAAATGCATATTTAAAAGCAATACCATTTGTGTTGAAAAACGGTTTTTGGATGTATTTTATAATTCCAATAATTATTTTCATTTTCATCTATTACTTGGGGTTTTATTTTAAAGACATGCAACAATTGTATAAGGCTCCAGATGATGCGGGGTTTTTTAAATCCATATATTACTTCTTTATTTCAGGAATCTTTCTATTGTTATCGTTCACATTTTTAAACTTTATTAGATACATCATAATCATTCTTATTTCCCCCCTTCTATCAATTGTTTCTGAACGGACTGAAAGAATTCTTACTGGCAATAAATACACTTACAGTTTATCTCAATTAATTAAAGACGTTAAAAGAGCGCTGAATCTTATAATTAGAAACATTGTCTGGGAAATGTCTCTTGTGGTTCTTGTACTAATAACACTAAAAATTATAAATATTTATTATCCAATGAATGATTTACTTAATTCAACCTTTCGTATTGTTGCCGTTGAGTGCATCGCCTTTTACTATTATGGGTTTGGATTCATTGATTATATAATGGAAAGATTGAAAATGAATCATAAACAAAGCATCTATTTTGTTCGAAAACACAGAGGGTTAGCTATTGCCCTAGGACTTGTTTTTACCCCTTTATTTCACTATAGTAATTCCTACCTTTTCTTTTTAAAAGAACATTTAGAAAATGAAAGTGATTTATTTATTTTAATTCTTATCGCCTCTTGTATAATAATTGCTATTATTCCTATACTATCAATGGTGGCCGCAACAATTGCAGTTTTTGAAATAAACGGTCTTAAAAAAAAATAATTTACTAGCTAAATACCTCTTATCAATAAAAGCAAAGTTGTCTCAATTTAATTATATTTGTTTTAAACGAATTAAAGAAATATGAAATTTTTAGTGTCTATCCTTTGTATGTTTTTTATTTCCTTCTCGATTTTTTCCCAGTCCTCAGATACAACAAAGACTTTCATTGATAAAACCAAGATGCAAATTAAGCTTACTGACGCTAAGCACAAATACTATGAGCACAATTACAGAGCTTCTATAATTGCTTTCAAAGAAGTACTTGCATTAGATGGTAAAAATGCAAAAGCAAACTACGGAATTGCACAATGCGAATATGCCATGAAAAACTTTGCTAAAGCAAAAGACTACATAACCAGAGCGTATTCCATCAACAATAAAGTTGATCCTGATGTTCATTACCTTATGGGTAACATTTATTTTAGAGTTGGAGAATTGGAATTAGCAAAGCAATATCTGATGAAATTCAAGTCTGAAATAAAAGAAGCCAAACTTGAAGAGTACGATGTTGACTTAATTCTTAAACAAATTAGCTATGCCAAAGAAGCAATTAAAGCTCCCATTGATGTTACGATAAATAATATGGGGGAAGGTATTAATTCTAAGGCTCCTGAATTTGCTCCTTGTATTTCACAAGATGGCAAATACATGGTTTTCACTTCTAGAAGAGCAAATACAATGGGAGGTGGTATCGACATAAACTACGACCATATGTACTACACTGACATCTATTTATGCGAATGGGATGACTACATTAAAGATTGGGGAGAGCCAAGTAATATGCTAGGAAAAGTTAATACCGAATATCATGATGGCGGATTAAGCTTTACTGCCGATAATTCTCTACTTATCTATCGAAACATATATAACGTTACTAGAAGTGGAGATATATACATCTCCAAACAAGCAAAATCTGGTAGTTGGGCAACCCCCAAACCAATTGCTAATAAAGACAAAAAAATTAGAAATAAAATTAACTCAAGCTATTTTGAAAGCTCAGCAAGTATAACTGCAGATGAGCAGTACATTTATTTCGTTTCTGAACGACCAGGGGGTCAAGGTCTTGCTGATATCTATTTTGTGAAAAAAAGTGGAAAAACTTATACCGAACCAGAAAATTTAGGAGCATCAATTAACACTGCAAATGACGAAAAGTGTGTTTTTATACATCCAGATGGAAACATACTATTTTTCACTTCTAATGGTAGAAATGAGAGTATAGGAAGCTACGACATTTATTACTGTACTGGTGGTCATGGTAAATGGAGTGAACCAAAAAATATTGGTTATCCTATAAATACCTTCATGGAAGAAAAAACAATTTCTGTATCAAAAGATGGTAAAACGGCCTATGTTGGAGCGTATTATGATATTGATTCTAAAGGAGATGCAGATTTATTTAAAATAGACATCTCTAAATTAAATTTAGTTAAGTAACATCAATCTTAACATATTTAATGCCGATAAGCTGCTTATAAGAATATTTCTCTCACGATTATTTCCAAGACTAAACTTCTTAGAAATCACCTTCTCTTTATTGGCTACTGCAATCCAAACTGTTCCAACAGGTTTTTGCTTAGTTCCACCGGAAGGCCCTGCTATTCCAGAAGTAGCAATAGCATAATCAGTATTAAAAGCATTTTTAACTCCTATAGCCATTTGCTCAACCACTTCTTTACTAACAGCTCCATTGTTTTTAATCAAATTAGGACTAACATTTAACAACTGCTCTTTTATTTCATTGGAATAGGCAACTACAGAACCTTTGTAATAAGCAGACGAACCACTTATTGCCGTTATTAAATGAGCTATATTACCACCTGTACAGCTTTCTGCTAGAGACAAGCTTGAACCAGAACTTTTGAGTAATTCACCTACTACTTCTTCCAAACGGTCTTTTTCATAACCAAAAATATAATTGGGTATAAGACTTTTAAGCTGGTTGATAAAACCGTCTATTTTTTTTGCTAACTCATTTTCATTATTACCAAAACCAGTAATTCGCAACTTAACAATTCCTGGAGAAGGAAGGTAAGCCAACTTCAACCCAGAACTAACCAATTCAGTCTCCCAATCTTTAATAATTTCAGCTAAAAAAGACTCACCTATTCCCTGGGTTTTTATGGTTTTATTTACAACATTAGAAGTTAAATATTGTGTCTTTAATTTGGGGAGTATCTCTTCCAAAAAGATACCCTTCATTTCGTAAGGAACACCAGGAAGAGAAATAAAATCTACACCATTTTTTTTAAACCACATACCACAAGCAGTTCCTCTATCATTTCTTAAAGGTTCACAATTATTGGGCAGCATGGCTTGATCACTATTTACCTTTAACATTTTTAATCCACTACTTTTAAAATAGGTCTCTATTTTTTGCAGTACTTGTTTGTTAAGCACTAATTGAGATTCAAAAAATTCACATAAGGTTGTTTTAGTAATATCATCATTAGTAGGACCTAAACCACCTGTTAAAATCACCAAATCAGATCTATTTAAAGCAACATTTAAAGAAGAAATAATATGTTCTCTATCATCTCTTATTGATGAAATCTGGGTAACCTTTATTCCCAGTAAATTTAATTGCTCACCTATCCATGAACCATTGGTATCTACAGTTTGCCCAATAAGTAACTCATCTCCAATGGTAATTAATTCTGCATTCATTATTCCTCTTTAATAAGACAAAAATAGTTTTATAGTTGAATGTAAATGAAAATAGTTTGGCAAAATTATTGTTAAGTTTACCTTTAAATATAAAACCATCAAAATGAAAACCTCTTTTAATCAACTTCTATTTCTTTCAAGTTTCTGTCTATTATTATCGAATTGTAGCAGCCAAATTAACCTTAATAAAATTACCAAAACAGTTACCGAACAAGTCCTTGACAATGGTTCAGGATCAACTAGCAATCCCCTTTCCAATGAAGAAGTAATTACTGGTTTAAAAGAAGCATTAACTGTTGGAATTGAAAATGGATCCAGCAAAGCTTCCAAACTTGATGGATTTTTAAAAAATGAAAAAATTAGACTTCCTTTTCCAGAAGATGCACAAAAGGTGAAGGAAAAAGCACTTCAGCTTGGTCTAGACAAAAAAGTGAAAGAATTTGAAACTACTCTAAATAGAGCTGCTGAAGAAGCCGCAAAAGAAGCCGCCCCAATTTTCATTAGTGCAATTAAAGAAATGTCTATTGGTGATGGTTTTGAAATACTTAAAGGAGCTGACAACGCAGCAACAAACTATTTAAAATACAAAACATCATCTAAGCTAAAAGTTGCATTTTCGCCAAAGGTTGAGAATGCTATAAACAAGGTAAATTTAACCAAGTACTGGGAACCACTAACCTCAGCATACAATTCAGCTTCTTTTTTAACTGGATCACAAGAAATTAATACAGATTTAAATGAGTATATCACCAATAAAGCAATTGAAGGATTATTCCAACTTGTTCAAGAAGAAGAGCTTAAAATTAGAAAAGATCCAATTGCTAGGGTAACAGATATTCTTAAAAAAGTTTTTGGAAGTTTATAATGCCTTATAAACCTAGAATCTTCAAACACTTTACTTTTTTACTTATTTTTAAATATGAAAGAAAGTACGGTAAGTTCTTCTAACCCAATAGCCCCTTCAGAGTTAATTATTACTGAAGAAGGTAGGATATACCATATTAACTTGAAAGATAGCGACATAGCTGATGATGTTATTGTTGTAGGAGATCAAGAGAGAGTTAAACAAGTATCTAAACATTTCTCAACAATTGAAGTTAAGATTTCAAAAAGAGAATTTATTACTCATACAGGATTTTACAAAGGTCATAGAATTACTGTATTGTCAACTGGAATTGGCACAGACAACATAGACATTGCAATTAATGAATTAGATGCTGCGGTTAACATTGACTTTACTACCAGAAAACCAAAAGAACAAAAACGTAAACTTAACATTATTCGAATTGGAACAAGCGGATCTCTTCAGGAAGATATTCCTGTCGACAGTTTTGTAGTCTCTTCTTACGGATTAGGTTTTGATGGTCTATTAGGTTTTTACAAAACTTATTTTGAAGACGATGAGCTAGCCTTAAAAAAAGCCTTTGTAGAACAAATTAAATGGCCAAATCAAGCCAATACTCCTTATTTCACCAAAGGAAATTCTAAGCTGATTAATAAAATTGGGCAAGAAATGCATAAAGGTATTACTGCAACTGCCAATGGCTTTTATGGTCCTCAGGGAAGATCTCTTAGACTTGCTACTGCTGTACCAAACTTGAATGAACAGCTCAATAGTTTCTCTTTTAATAAGCATAGAATAACAAATTTCGAGATGGAAACTTCAGCCCTATATGGATTATCTAGCCTTCTTGGACACAATGCCTGCACTACATGTGCTATTATTGCCAATAGATTCAAAAAAGAATATTCTAAAGACTACAAAAAAACGGTAGACCAATTAATTGAAGTGGTATTGGAAAGAATTATTGCTTAGTTTTCAACAATACTATTTTTCCAAGAACTTATTTTATTCAATAACGTAGTAATCATAGTGGATAATTCTAATGAAATAAATGCGTTGGTTAAGCTTATTGACGATCCTGATGAGTTAATTTTTAAACATGTAAAAGACAAGCTAATGAATCTAGGGATAAACATTATACCTCATTTAGAAAAAGCTTGGTCAAATGAAAATTTAGGAGATGTTTTTCAGCATCGTTTAGAGTCCTTAATTCATGATATTCAACTCAACAATGTGTTTAAAGAAATTGGGAACTGGATACTAAATTCCAAAAATCTTTTAGAAGGGGTATTGATATTAAACAGATATAAATATCCCAATCTTAATCAATTAGACATAGAAAATAAAATCAATCAGATAGTTAGTGATGTAAATTGTAAATTGTCTGATGAATTAACCCCGCTAGAAAAAATTCAAGTTATTAATGCCATTTTATTTGAATTGTATGGGTTTAAAGGGGATAAAGCAACCTATCATGACCCTGAAAATTCTTACTTTAATACTGTTTTACAAAAGAAAAAGGGGAATCCTTTGATGCTTTCTATATTGTATATTGAAATTGCAAAAAGAACAGATCTTCCAATTGTTGGGATAAATCTTCCTAATCATTTTTTAGTAGGCTATAAAGATGTGGATTATAAAAAATCGGATACTGTTTTTAACAGAGATTCTCATGGGATTTTATTTTACATTAACCCCTTTAGTAAGGGAGCTATACTATATCATGATGAAATAGATGACTTTTTACATGAGCTAAAGTTAAAGCAGCGTCCAAAATATTATGCTGAATGTTCAAATATTGATATTGTTAAACGTATTCTTACCAACCTCATCTACAGCTACTCCAAAGAAAACAACAAAAAGTTAATTGAAGAATTAAAGAAAATTAATCAACTATTTAACTAATTGTAGTCATTAAAAAATTATGCTTTAAACAAATTTTTAAAGCATTAATCAAAAATTATTCAATAAAACTACTAACTACAAGTATTACAATAAAATAACAAATTTATTTATTACATTAGTAATAACTATAAAATGTCAATGGGACACCCTACAAATAAAGTTACTGAGGTTTGTAAATTGAAATTTGAAGATTTCAAAAAAAAACACTCCATTGATACTTCTACTTTTTTCGTTTCTCATTTTGGTGAACTTTCTCAAGAAATGGTAAATGACATTTCTATCGAAACAGAACAAAAAATGATTCAATCTGGAGATAAAAAGGTAGTGGTAAAAAAAGCTTTTAATATCTTAGTAGAAGGACTTCAAAACATTCGTTTGCATGGTGCTAAAGATAAAAATGGGATTCAAACATCATTTCTAAAAATTGCTAAGGACGAACTAGCCTATAAAATATTAATGGGGAATTTAGTTAGTAACAACAGTATTAAAACCATTTCAGATAAAATCAACCTTATTAATTCCTCCGATTTAAAGCAGATAAAAGAAATGTATGTTGCTACATTAACTAATGGTATTATCTCAAAAAAAGGTGGCGCTGGATTAGGCTTTATTACAATGGCTATGAAATCTAAAAACAACTTGGATTTTAATTTTGAACCCATTAACTCTGACATTTCATGCTTTTCCGTTGAATTAATTCTAAATAGACAATAACTTGAGTAACAATCTCCTCATAAAAGAAGGGAAAAACACACCCAAAGTTGTAGGCAACACAAATCTAAGTGAGCTTATTTTCAAGGGCAATTCTTACCCAGAAAATGTACTTCAATTTTACACGCCTATTTTTAACTGGATAGAGGAGTTAAAAAATGAAAAGAATGAAATTACTGTTGATTGTCAATTTTATTACATTGCTTCTTCTAGTGTTATTGCCTTTTTAAAACTCCTTCAGAAGGTGGAATCTACTTTTGAGAAAGAAAACATCAAGTTCATATGGAAATATGAAGAGGGGGATGACGACATTAAAAAAATTGGTCAGGATTATTCAACTATTCTAAATACTCCAATAGAAATTATTGAGGTTGAGGAGAGCTAAAAAATAGAATAGTTATTATTTGAATTAATCTTTCTTTACTAAATCAGTCGACAGAAAAACAATTCTAAGAACACATCTTTTTACTAGGTGGTGCAAACTTAGTGAGCTCAATCCCCTTAACTGCAGCTTCATATTCATTCATAGTCGGTATTCTACCAAGAATTGCCGACAGAACTACCACAGGGGTTGAGGCCAATAGAGACTCGCCTTTCTTTCGATCAGAGTCTTTTACCACACGACCTTGAAACAAACGAGTAGAAGTAGCCATAACTGTATCTCCCTTCTCTGCCTTTTCTTGATTACCCATACATAGGTTACAACCAGGCCTCTCCAAATACATCATATTCTCATATTGAGTTCTAGCCTTATTTTTAGGCGCATTATCATTAAACTCAAATCCAGAGTACTTTTGAAGCACATCCCAATCTCCTTCTTCCTTTAGTTCATCAATAATATTATATGTTGGAGCAGCAACCACTAAGGGAGCATTAAACTTAACTTCACCTGAATATTCTTCTAAATTCCTGAGCATTTTAGCTAATATCTTAAGGTCTCCTTTATGCACCATACAGGACCCAACAAATCCAAGATCTACTTTCTTCTGTCCTGCGTAATAGGACAGGTTTCTTATTGTATCGTGAGTATATCTTTTGGAAACATCTTCATTATGCACATCTGGATCTGCAATCATTGGCTGAGCAATAATATCCAAATCAACCTCAAATTCAGCATAATACTTAGCATTTTCATCTGGTGACAAAGCTGGTTTTTCACCAGATTTAATCTGACTTATTCTTCTATTTGCAATATCAATTAAGCTCTGAAGGACTTTCTTTTTATTGTCCATACCTTTATCAATCATGATCTGGATTCTNCCTTTTGCAATTTCTAAGGATTGAATTAACGTATCGTCCTGAGATATACATATGGATGCTTTGGCCTTCATCTCTGCTGTCCAGTCTGTAAATGTAAATGCTTGGTCTGCAAGAAGTGTTCCTATATGAACCTCAATTATTCTTCCTTGGAAAACATTTTCTCCACCAAACTTTTCAAGCATCTGATCTTGGGTAGCATGAACAACGTCACGAAAATCCATATAGTCCTTCATACTCCCCTTAAAAGTCACTTTTACAGACTCAGGAATTGGCATTGATGCTTCACCAGTTGCTAATGCAAGAGCAACTGTTCCAGAATCTGCACCAAATGCAACTCCCTTAGACATTCTAGTATGAGAATCACCACCAATAATAATGGACCAGTCATCCACAGTAATATCGTTAAGAACTTTATGGATAACATCAGTCATAGCATGATATTTTCCAAGAGGATCTCGAGCAGTAATAAGCCCAAAATCATTCATGAACTTCATTAACCTTGGAATATTCTCCTGAGCTTTAAAATCCCAAACTGAAGCAGTATGACAACCAGATTGATAAGCTCCATCAACAATAGGAGATATTGTCGTGGCTGCCATCATTTCTAATTCCTGAGAAGTCATTAGGCCCGTAGTATCTTGAGACCCTACAATGTTTACTTCAACACGAACATCTGAACCAGCATGTAACACTTTTCCAGGAGTTGTACCCACCGCGTTCTTGTTAAATATTTTTTCTACTGCGGTTAACCCTTGACCCTGATGAGATATTTCCTTTGAAGGTGCAAACACTGGTGGAAGATCAATTCCCAATGTTTTAGCTGCAAAAGTTTGAAGCTTTTTCCCAAAAACTATAGCATAAGAGCCCCCTGCCTTCATAAACTCCATTTTCTGAGGAGTAAATGCAGCTGATATATCTTTTAACTCCTTAACTCCATTGTAAAGCTTCTTCTTTTTAGTATTTATTGTAAGTACCGTTCCTGTATCAACAGAGTAAGTTTGTTCCAAAACAGGCTCACCATCTTCGTCTAATACCGTATTTCCATTAACGTCTTTTTTCTTTACCCAGTTTTTAAGATCTATCCCTATTCCACCTGTTACACCAACAGTTGTAAGAAAAATTGGAGAAATACCATTTGTTCCAGCAACCACAGGGGCAATATTTATAAACGGAACATAAGGACTTGCTTGTTTTCCAATCCATAAAGCCACATTGTTAACACCAGACATTCTCGATGACCCTACTCCCATTGTCCCTTTTTCAGCAATTAACATCACTCTTTTATCAGGGTGCTTTTTTTGTAAATCCAATAATTCTTTTTGCCGATCTTCATTGTGCTCAAAAAGACATTTACCATGCAACTCACGATCTGATCTAGAATGTGCATCACTACCTGGTGATAACAAATCTGTAGAAATATCACCTACTCCAGCAATATAAGTAACCACTTTAATTTCTTCTTCAATATCAGGAAGTTTGGTAAAGAATTCTGCCTTAGCGTAACTTTCAATAATATCCTTTGCTATTGCATTTCCTTTTTGAAATGCATCCTTAAGACGATCGGTATCTGCCTCATATAGAAAAACTTGTGTTTTGAGAACTTTTGCAGCTTTGTTAGAAGTAGAAACATCATCTCCAAGAGCCAAGTCCAATAAAACTTTAATTGAAGGTCCCCCCTTCATGTGAGACAACTGTTCAAAGGCAAAATCAGGGGAAATCTCCTCAACTGAAGCCTCACCAGTTATAATTTCTTTTAAAAAATTAGCCTTAACTCCAGCAGCACTAGTGGTGCCAGGAAGCGTATTGTAAATAAAAAAGTTTAAAGAATCTTTTCGATAAGGATTACCTATATCTTTTATTTGATTGATAAGTTCAACTACCAACTCAGCATTATCAACAGGTTTAGGATGAAGTCCTTGAGCTTTTCTTTCTTCGATTTCCTTAATATATTCTTTATAGGTGCTCATATAAGTGAATTCTTTTCAATGTTAAAATAAAGCAGTCTTAATTTACTGTCGAATTTTCTGTTCAATAAAGCTGTAAGATTTGTTATAAATAACAAAACAACTTTAGTAAATAGAGAAGTCTACAAAAGACTCTTCAATTGAACTAAAAGAGTGATGAATTAGTAAAGAGAAAAAATAGATTAATTAACAACTGCAACGAAATTTGTACTATAATAGCAAAAATCAAAATTTATTCTCTAAAAATAAAACACTCCCAAGTATTTTAACAATGTAAATTTCTAGTTGTTGCGAAGTTAATAAATGAGCAGATGAATTAAAAATAAATTGTGTTAAAGAACTATAAAACAGTCTTTATTTCTAAAAGGTGAGATACATTAGCTAATAAACTATAAGAATTACTTGTTTGATTAGGGTTAAAAAAAATACATGGCATTCCAAAATCAACCGCCCCTTTAACATCAGTATTTAAATCATCACCAATCATCACACTCTCGTTTATTGAAGCGCCAGATTGTTCTAAAGCATAATAAAAAATTTCAGCGTTAGGTTTTTTATATCCAGCAGCTTCAGATGTAATAATTTTATCAAAAAACTTCAACAAATTACTATTAGAGAGCTTTTTATACTGGACCTCCTCAAATCCATTGGTAATAATATGAAGAGTATATTTTGAGTGTAAATAATCTAAAAGCTCTATGCAACCATCTAATAGTAAAGTTCTTAGTGGTGAATTCGTTATGTAATCCAATCCTATATTTTTTGAAAGACCCTGATCTTCAACTCCAAAATAGTGTAATGTTTTAGCAAATCGAATACTTCTAAGATTTTCTTTTGATAGCTTATTTTCTCTATAAAGCGCCCAACATTGTTCATTAATTTCTTTATAGATTTTTATAAATTCATTTACTAATGAAATCCCCTTTTCTTGGAGCTTATATTTATAAAATAAAGCAGTCAGCTCTTGTTGAGAATTGGCTTCAAAATCCCATAAGGTTCTGTCTAAATCAAGAAAAATATGCTTGTACAAACTCATCAATTAAACAATAAGAACAACGAGTTATTTAAAACCGTAAGCAAAAAAGCAGTAAAAACCAATAATACAGAAACTAGGTAATAAGAAAGCGACCTATCGCCATAAAACTTAGCCACCACAATAGTGCCAATGGGAATTGAAAGGAATAACGGACCAAGCATACAAATAAGCAAAAAACCCTTTTGAGACCTTTTCAATTTAACAATCAACTTATTCTTTCTTGTAAAAACTTTTTTGCGTTTATGGGTTGAGCTTAAATTCCTTCTAACTCTTCTTTTATGAGAAAAATCCATAATTCTCTTTGAAAGAAAAAACATTAAATTAAAACAAAACAGAGCTCCAATAGTTGTGGAAATAAAAATCTCTAAAAAAGTAAGCTCGGGCATGGTGGCATAAGCAATAGATGGGGCAAATAAAAATTTCACCTGAGCTAACCCAAAAATGATTAAATAATTCTTCCAAGCCATAACCTTAATCTTCTTTAGGACCAAAAGCTAAATCTCCAGCGTCTCCCAGACCAGGAACTATATAACTTTCTGCAGTCATTTTATCATCGATTGCACCAACCCACAAAACACTGTCTAAAGGAAGATGTTTATCTAAAAACTCCACACCTTCTTTACTAGCAATAACACAAACAATATGTATTTTTTTTGGAGCTCCTTTTTTTAGCAATGCTTGATAAGCAAGAACCATTGATTTTCCTGATGCCAGCATGGGATCATTAAGAATTACCACCTTATCACTTAAATTTGGGCTAGCCATGTACTCAATCTCTACTTCAAAATCTTCTTTAGATGTATGTTTTCTATATGCAGAGATGTAACAATTATCTGCTTTGTCAAAATAATTAAGTAACCCCTGCTGTAAAGGCAAACCTGCTCTAAGTACGGTAGCAAGAACAGGTTGTGCTTTAAGCACATTACACTTTGAAACTCCTAAAGGGGTTTGAATATCAACAGATTTATAATCTAAACATTTACTTATTTCATATGCAGAAAGCTCTCCTAGACGCTGTAAATTACGTCTAAAACGCATACGATCATTTTGTACGTCTGTGTTCCTTAATTCACTTAAAAAATCACTGTAAACTGAATTTTGTTCACAAAAATTGTATACTTCCATTACGATAATTTATTTTTCACAGCTATTATTTTTTTTACAGCTTTTGGCAAAGCATTATACTCATGAGAATAATAGGATAAATCTTTAGCACCAAATTTTTTATAAAAACTAGAAATCCCATCTATTGCAGAGCCTCCAAAGTCAAAAATACAATCTTTTGCAGCATACTTTTGAATTATCTGATTAAAAGCATAATACATAGCACCATATTTTTTCCCCTTATCACTTAAAGCCCCCTTGAGGTAATTAATTACATTCTTGTGAAAATAAAAACAGGCATATCCAAGAACTTCATCATTTTGACGAATCGTAAAAAGCTGAATACTGTCATTTAAAAAACCATTTTTTATTAATTCTGACAAATGCTGGTAATTAGAATGTTTAAATCCAATTGCATCTCCAACCATTAATTTAAAAAAGTCTATAAATCCTTCTACATCTTTTGAAATTTTAAAAGATAAATCAGTAGATTTTTTCAAAATTCTTTTTGCGTTGGTAGAATAATTACCATATATAACATCGTAAGATTCAGAAAGGTTAAGCACCTGAAAATTCATCAATTGATTATTATCGGCAAGCTGATTAAAAGAAAAAGGAAGATTTATTCGAATCCATTTGTAATTATTTTTTAGGTAAGAAAAAACATCAGAAATAAACTCGCTATCGTGAGTTCCTAAAAAAGAAAATTGACGCGAAAAAAAAGGTTGATAAATAAGGTTAAATCCAGCTTTTGATGTGATTGCAAATACAAAAGCTGAGTGATAGTCACCTTTTACAATTACTTTCCAATTTTTACAAATACTGTTAATGTACCAATGCTCACAATATTGTGAATGAATAGAATTCGTACTGTCTAACAATCTAGTCCAACTTTCTAATTCAATCTCTTTTGAATCAATCACTCTAATAGAAGATTTTACCATTAGAATTAATTTAGTTCATTTACAATTTCATTTACAATAAACTCAGCTGCTTTCCCATCACCAAAAACAGGTGGAAAATTCAACTCTTTTTCGGAAAAAAATTCTGAAACAGCATTACATATTTTATTTTTATTGGCATCGGTAATTACAGCACTTCCCGTTTCTACAATTTCAACCCATTCAGTTTGAGGTCTTAATATGACACATGGTTTTTTGAAAAAATACGCTTCCTTTTGAACACCTCCACTATCAGTTATTACCATTCTACAATTTTTTTCAAGAGCAATAATATCTAAAAAAGAAGCTGGAGGAATAATTCGAATGTATTCACTTTTTTGAATTTCTTCTTTCAGTTGATCTGATAAAAGTTTATCCATCATCTTTGATGTTCTTGGATGCAAAGGAAGAATTATGGGAATTTTAAACTTATTGCCTATTTCAATAAATGAATGAAATATACTTGATAAATTTTCCAAATTATCTGTATTGTCATTTCTATGAACAGTAGAAAGTATAAATTCATTTTCTTCAACTCCCAATTGCTTAATCAATGAAGATTTTTGATCACTTAATTGGGAGAAATAAATACTGTTATCGTACATTACATCTCCGCAATGATAAACTTTCGGATGATCTACATCTGTTTTTTCCCAATTATCAGTATTGAAACCTTCATTTACCAAATTCATAAGCCCAGTACTAGTTGGTGAAAAAAGCAAAGTAGATGCATGATCACACATGATACGATTAATTTCTTCAGGCATTTTTTTATTAAATGATCTTAGTCCAGCTTCAACATGAACAATGGGAACATGAATTTTAGCTGCCGCTATAGCAGTAGCTAAAGTAGAATTGGTATCTCCATATACCAACACAGCGTTTGGAGCATGATCAACTAAAACCTGTTCAATTTTTTCAATCATAATTGCTGTTTGTTTTCCATGAGACCCTGAACCAACATTCAAATTAATATCAGGTTTAGGAATTCCCAACTCGGAAAAGAAAACTTCTGACATGTTATGATCATAATGCTGACCAGTATGAACAATAACTTCTTTTATAGAAGGATTTTTAGCAACAGCTCTAGAAATAGCAGCAGCTTTAATTATTTGAGGTCTAGCACCAACAATTGTGACAATTTTCATTTTAAATTACTATAAATTAAGCTATCCAAAAGCTAAAATAATCATTCTCGATAAGGATAATGCAATCAAATATCTTGAATTCATTTAAAGAAAAGAAAAGAAAGAACATACATATGTAATTAAACAAAAAAAAGCCTTGAAAGAATCAAGGCTTTTTTAAAAAATTACAATTGAATTAAAATTACAGTGAATTCACATGCTTAGTTAACTTAGATTTCAAGTTAGAAGCTTTTCTTTTATGAATAACATTTCGTTTAGCAAGCTTATCTAAAAGAGAACTTACGTAAGGTAAGAACTTAACTGCTTCTTTTTTATCAGTTAATTCTCTTAATTTCTGAATAGCAGTTCTAGTAGTCTTGTGCTGGTACTTATTTACCAATGCCTTAGACTCATTAGATCTAATTCTTTTAATTGCAGATTTATGATTTGCCATAACTTTAGTTTTAATTCTTTTCAGCAGCCCGTAGGGGAATCGAACCCCTGTTTCCAGGATGAAAACCTGGCGTCCTAACCCCTAGACGAACGGGCCAATATTTTAATCTGTCGCAAAACAGAGTGCAAATTTAATTTTTTTTATAATTAATCAAAACAAAAATGTTTTTTTTATAATTAATCAACACTATCACTGTTTGATTTAAAAACAAAACCTAATCTTTTTCCTGTTCTTATTCTAGAATCATCTATTATTTGGTTGATTTCTCTAACTGAAACCTCCTTTATCAAATCGTAATTAGGAACAAGCAAATCAAAATCTAAACAATAGATAATAGCAGATTGAATAATAGACTTCAGCTTATCCTTATCAAGAATGTGGTTTACAAAATCATTGTATAAAAAACCCAATTGTCTTTTTCCTTCAACCATAAAATGATTTTCATGGTTAACAAAAAGTCTACCTACTAAATAACCTAAATCATTATGCCTATTGTACTTAAATGAATCATTAAGAAAGTTATAGATATTAATGATTCCGCAATACCCCCTATTGTCATTTTCACTTAAATACGGAGTTTTCCAAAGACTATTCTCTCGATCAAACTTAAATACATTGGTATGCATCTGAAAAATCAATAAATCTCCAGCTACCCTAACCTTTGCCTCAAACTCGCCCGTTTCCTTATACTCAACAAGGATTCTATCATCTACTTGAGCAATTCTTGCACTTAAATCATCTGAGACTTCTTTTAAGACCTGTTTAAGAATCTTAAAGTTTAATATAATATTGTTAAAAACATCTTGCTTGAGAACACTCTTATCTCTAACAATATTGAACATTAAATCTTGACTTTCTTTGTGATTCATTTTTAAAGTTATTAGTTAATAAGCCCTAGCAAAAACAACTCTCTTTGAAGATGGCTTTCCTGAATATATACAAACACCTTTCTCATTTGGTGCATCAAGTTCAACGCAACGAATAGTTGCCTTTGTTTTCTCTTTAATTTTTAGCTCTGATTCTTTAGTACCGTCCCAATGAGCCAATACAAAACCTCCTTTGTTATCTAGTATGTTTGAAAGCTCATCAATAGTATCTGCCTTATGGGTATTGTTTTGAGCAAAATTTTTAGCCTTTTTAAACAAATTTAATTGAATCTCTTTCAATAATACGACTATTTTGTCTTCGATACCCTCTTGATTTACAGCACTTTTTTCTAAGGTATCTCTTCTAGCCAACTCTACAGTTCCATTTTCTAAATCTCTAGGTCCAATAGCAATTCTTAAGGGAACACCTTTCATTTCATATTCTGCAAATTTCCAACCAGGCTTTCTTTTATCATCGTCATCAAACTTAACTTTAATATTCAAGGCTCTAAGCTTATGTGCAATTTGGTTGGCAACAACAGAAATTTCGTTAAGCTGATCCTTACCCTTGTAGATTGGCACAATAGCAACATGAATGGGAGCAAGTTTTGGAGGTAAAACCAATCCAAGATCATCTGAATGAGTCATTATTAATGCACCCATAAGTCTAGTTGACACCCCCCAAGATGTTGCCCAAACATGTTGAGATTTACCATCAGAATCTGAGAAAGTAACATCAAAAGCTTTAGCAAAATTCTGTCCTAAAAAATGAGATGTTCCAGCTTGAAGAGCCTTACCATCTTGCATTAATGCTTCAATACAATAAGTTTCTAATGCCCCTGCAAAACGTTCATTTTCAGATTTAACACCCTTAAGAACAGGCATTGCCATGTAATCTTGAGCAAAAGCGGCATATACATCCAACATTTTCTCTGTTTCTTCGATCGCTTCTTGCTTAGTAGCATGCGCAGTATGGCCTTCTTGCCATAAAAATTCAGCTGTTCTTAAAAACAACCTAGTTCTCATCTCCCATCGAACAACATTTGCCCACTGATTAATCAAAATAGGAAGATCTCTATAAGATTGAATCCAATTTTTATACGAATTCCATATGATAGTCTCTGAAGTTGGACGAACAATCAACTCTTCTTCTAAACGCGCATCAGGATCTACCACTACACCACTGCCATCATCAGCATTCTTTAGCCTGTAATGTGTTACCACAGCACATTCTTTAGCAAAACCTTCAACATGATCCGCTTCTTTACTCAAGTAAGATTTGGGTATAAACAATGGAAAATAAGCATTCTGATGACCAGTTTCTTTGAACATTCTATCGAGTTCATTTTTCATGTTCTCCCAAATAGCAAAACCATATGGCTTAATAATCATACATCCTCTAACATCTGAATGTTCAGCTAAATCTGCTTTACTAACCAGTTCATTGTACCAACTAGAGAAGTCTTCTTCTCTTTTTTTTAACCCTTTTCCCATTTTGGTATGGTATTTGTTATTTTTTGTTAAAAAAACATTAATGGACAAAATTAACATTATAAAAAGTCAATCAGTACAAAACAATTAAACTTTTTAACTTTACTAAATGTTCGTTCATTACTAAAACAAACGCTATGAAAACAATTAATCAACTTCTATCTTTTTTGCTTGTATTGTTTATTTGTTCATGTACAGTTTCTAAAGACATGAGCTATGAAGATGACATTTACAGCGCTGACAATGAAATTATTTTTGCTGAAAACAACAACGACAAACAAGAAACTGAACAGGAAGAAGATTACTATGATGCTGAATATGGTGATTTATATGCAGATGATCAGTATGATTTTTATGGTGATAATAACACAACCTATATAACCAATCACAATTATTATTCTCCTAGCATGAACAGATTTCGCACCTACAACAACTCACGATTTCATGTTGGAGTTTCTTACTGGCAAAATCCATACTGTCCCTACAACTGGTATTCTTACAACAACTGTAATTGTGGGTTTAACAACTACTGGAACAACAACTGGTGGGGATATGGATACCCCTACAATAACTACTATGCCAATAATTTCTATGGAAATGGGTGGAACAATTACTATGGCTACGGATGGAATAACTATTATGGATATGGATGGAATAATTACTATGGTTACAACTACGGTTATGGACATGGATGGGGCAACGGATGGGGCAACGGATGGGGCAACAATTATTTCATAAATAATTACTATGGCAATAGCTGGGGAAATAATGGGAATATTTCCGATGACAACAACAACAATTCTTATTATGGACACCATGGCTCAATAAGCTCATCGTCTACGAACAGCTCTTCTTACAACAACACCAATGAAGACAGTTATGCTGTAGTAGTTTCAAGTTTTAAAGGAAAACCAGCTGCTAACAATGAAAATAATTTAGACTTTGGTATTCCAATTAGCAAGCCAACTTCTGCTAATACCTTATCTAGTTTAAGTAATAAAGCACCTATTTCAAGTTCACCTAGCACATCTAGTGCTACAAAACCTAGTGTTTCTCAACCCATAAAGCCAAGTTCAACTGGTAACACATCAACGAAATCACCATATTCAACAAATAAGGTGAATACACCAAATAATGCTAGACCTTCTTCTAGCTTTTACAACAAGCCTCAAAGCAATAGCTCTGTTGACTATACTCCAAGAACTAATAGTTCCAATAGCTATAGATCAGGAAACGGTGGCAGCTCTAACAGCTACAAACCTAACAAGTCTAACAGCTACAGATCTGGAAATACTGGTAGCTCTAACAGCTATAAACCTAACAAATCTAACAGCTATAGATCAGGAAATGGTGGCAGCTCTAATAGCTACAAATCCAATTCCACTAGAAGTTCAAACAGTTATAAACCAGCCAATAGAAACACCCCTAAAACAAATTCAGGAGGCAATAATTCTAGAAGAAGATGAAAAATCGATATATAAAATACTACTTAAGCATTATCCTTGCTAGTATTTTTACTGCAGGATTTGCTCAAACTGAAGAAGATGCGTTAAGGTACAGCAACCTTCAGTTTGGAGGAACAGCAAGGTACCTTGGAGTATCAGGTGCATTTGGGGCCCTTGGAGCTGATATATCTGTACTTAGTGTTAATCCAGCTGGAATGGCTAGGTACAAAAAATCAGAGTTTACTTTCACTCCAAATATTTCTTTATCAAATACTGAAAGTAGATTTAATTCTTCAAGCATGATAGCTGGAAAAGAAAATCTAAATGTAGGTTCATTTGGAATTGTTGGGGTAACCAAACAAAACCCAGAGAAACAAAGCAAATGGAATAGTATACAATTTGGTTTTGCCTATAATAGACTAGCTGATTTTAACGAAAGCTTTCAAATTAATGGAAATAACCAGAACAACTACAATTCAATGTCTCATGTATTTGCATTAAGATCATTAGGAAGCTCTCCAGAATCTTTGTTGCAAAATGATCCATTCTATGGTGATCTTGCCTATCAGACCTACATAACCGACTATGATAGCACAACTGGGTTCTACTCTTCTAGAATGAACAGTCAAAGTATTCATCATGACCACGTAGTTAATCGAAAAGGTCGTGTTGGAGAATATTCGATAGCCATTTCTGGAAATTACAATCAAAAATTCTACATAGGTGGCTCTGTTGGAATTCCAAAAGTCCATTTTGAGGAAACTAAATCACACTCAGAAGTTGAAATTGCTGACTCTACTGAGTTTACCCATAGTTTCACTTTCAATGAATACAACTTTACTAGAGGAAATGGAATAAATGCCAAAATTGGCTGTATTATCCTACCTACTCAATGGCTTAGACTTGGCTTAGCATACCATACAAGAACATTTTACAATTTAACAGACAATTGGAATACAAGTATGAATTCTAGAGTGTCAGAAACTGAAACCTATAGTTACAGCTCATTTGATGGCAATTACAGGTATCAGCTTACTACACCTAGCAGATTGATTGGAAGTGCGTCTTTGATAATTGCTAAAAAAGCACTCATTAGTGTAGATTATTCTAGAATTAATCACTCTACATCAAGATTAAGCCCAGACACCTACTATGGTGGAAACTATGAATTCAACGCTGAAAACAGTGCCATTGATAGTAATTATAAAGCTGTAAACAACATCCAAATAGGATCTGAAATGAAACTTGGAGATTTTTATATGATAAGAGCAGGATATGCTATTTTCCAAAATCCATATTCTGACTTAAATGACAACTCATTTAATAGATCTTCTTACAGTTTAGGAATTGGTTATAGAAACAAAAAATACTTTTTTGACCTTGGCGCAAGGTATTCTATATGGAAAGAAAATTACTACATGTACGATCCTTCAATAGTAGCCAATAGTGAAATTGACAAATCGTTATTAAATATTTCTTTTACAATTGGATTTAAATGGTAAAATAAAGGGAGCTTTTAGCTCCCTTTATTATTTGATATATCAATAAATTATTTTAGCAACCGATTAATTTTCTTGTTAATTTTTTCAGCTTGTTCAGTAGCTAGCTCTGCATCAACAAGAATCCTACCACTATGCTCATCAATAATAATTCTTTTACGAGCGGCAATGTCCAATTGTATTTGAGGAGGTATTTTAATAAATGAACCACCTGAAGCACCTCTTTCAACAGGAACGACTGCTAATCCATTTTTAGCAGCGCCTCTAATTCTTTTGTACGTACGTAAATATCTTTCCTCAACGGATTTGCCTGCTTTTTCAGATTCCTGAAGAAGGATTTCCTCTTCTTTTTCAGTTTCTGAAACAATTTCTTTAAGCTCCTTCTTTTTAAGCTCTAAAGCATTTTTCTTTTCATCATGCAAAGCCTTAGCTTCATCTAAGGTTTCTTTCTTGCTTTCAATTTTGAACTTGTATTCCTTAATTCTTTTTTCTGCAAGTTGCATCTCAAGATCTTGATACTCAACTTCTTTATTTAAAGAATCGTATTCTCTATTATTTCGAACTTTATTTTGTTGCTCAGCATATTTTTTAATTGCCTCTTTAGCTTCAGCAATAGTATTTTTCTTATCAGCTATTGAGCTGTCAAATGACTCGATTTCAGCTTTAATTTTTTCTACTCTACTTTCCAAACCTGCAAGCTCATCTTCAAGACCTTGTACTTCTAAAGGTAATTCACCTCTTACCTCTCGCATTTTATCAATTTTAGAATCGATAACTTGAAGATTATATAATGCTCTTAGCGTTTCTTCTGGAGTTGTTTTTTTTGTTTTTGCCATTTTATAAATAATTAATCGGATTTGTATTTACACCCGTTAAACGGATTGCAAAATTAGAAAAATTTTCCTTTAATCCTTCAGCAATTAAATCAATTGTATATTGTTCGCTTTCAAAATGTCCAATATCAGCTATAATTAGCTGATTATCAGCATCAAAAAACTCATGGTATTTAAAATCTGAACTTATGAAAATATCTGCTTTTGCGGCAATTGCTTTATTTAGCAAAAAGCTTCCTACACCACCACATACGGCTACCGATTTAATTTGATCTTTACAAATATTGGTATGTCTAACCAATTGAGTATTTAATTGATTTTTTATTTTTTTCAAAAATTCTAGAGCATCGATTGGTTTTTCCAACTCACCAATTAAGCCAGATCCAACATTAAAGGTGTTTTCCAATGGGTAAACATCAAAAGCAACTTCCTCATAAGGGTGTGCTTTTCGCATAGCATCCAATACACCCGAAAGAAGGTGTTTGGGTAATATAACCTCTATTTTAATTTCAGATTCTTTATGTAATTTACCCACCTTACCAACATATGGAGTGGAGGAATCTCCAGGTAAAAAAGTTCCCTCACCATTTGAGTTAAAACTACAATTAGAATAATCTCCTATGGTTCCAGCACCTGCATCAAACATAGCTTCTCTAACCTTTTCTGATGAATTATTTGGACAGAAAACAACCAATTTAACTAATAAACTACTTTTTGGATGCAATACTCTTCTATTAACAAGACCTAATCGATCAGCAATTCTTCCATTTACACCATGTAAAACATTATCTAAATTGGTATGAATCGCAAAAATATTAATGTCATTTTTAATTGCTTTAACCACTGTTCTTTCAATATAAGTTGAATCATTTATCTTTTTCAACCCTCTAAAAATAATTGGATGATGTGCAACA
Organism: Crocinitomicaceae bacterium; assembly: GCA_002716065.1. GTDB lineage: Bacteria > Bacteroidota > Bacteroidia > Flavobacteriales_D > Parvicellaceae. Next base: position 24,555 of record PAZE01000004.1, read on the forward strand.
ATAAGATTACAATTATTATCTATTGCTTCCTGAACAACATCTTCAATACAATCTAAACAAACCAACACTCCAATTAGGGAAGAATTGGGAGAACCAACAATTAACCCAGAATTATCGTATCCCTCTTGAAATTCAGGCGGAGCAATAGAGTCTAAGTAATTTATTACATCTTTAACCTTCATATGTTTATTTTTGAACCAAATATACACAATGAAACCATTGAGATTTATATTGTTCCCGTTTGCTGCACTTTATTGGTTAATCACAAGTGTAAGAAACTTTCTTTTCAATAAAAAAGTCTTTAAGTCAACTGAATTTGACCTACCAATTATAAACGTTGGTAATTTGTCAATGGGAGGTGCGGGTAAAACACCTCATTGTGAATACATAATTAATCTATTAAAAAA
>PAZE01000005.1 GCA_002716065.1 Crocinitomicaceae bacterium
AATTGGTTTATTTCTTACTTCACTAGCAACAAAAAAAATGTCAGCGACAGCTCTTAGAGACAGCTACCCAAAATACACCATTTCAAAAAACAAAATACAACTCACACCTGAAATTGATGTAGATGAAATTTTGGAAAAAATAAAACACAACTATAAAAACAATCCAGTAAATACCATTGATGGTGTTAAAATTGAACTAGGCAAAGAATGGGTTCATTTGAGAAAATCAAACACAGAACCTATAATAAGAATATATGCAGAAAGCGATTCCAAAACCACTGCGAATGCACTTGGGGTGAGATTTGTTGAAGAAATTAAAAGCCTTATTTAATTTTTTTTTATAGTATTAATTTGATTTACTTTTACTGAAAAGTTACATAAATGATGAAAACTATTTATCTAGATAACGCTGCCACAACACCTTTAGATCCACTTGTTTTGGATGCTATGCTACCTTTTCTAAAAACTGATTTCGGAAACCCTTCAAGCACCCATTCTTATGGTAGAAAGACCAAAAATGCTATTGAAATAAATAGAAAAAAAATAGCTGATCATATCAATGCTGAACCTTCTGAAATTGTATTTACTTCTGGAGGAACAGAAGCAGATAATATGGCGCTACGTTGTGCAGTTGCTGATTTAGGAGTGAAAAGGATTATTACTTCATGTATTGAGCACCATGCTGTTGGGCACACCGCAATGTGCCTAAAGGAAAGTTGCAACATACAAGTAGATTTTGTGAATTTAGACAGTAAAGGACATGTAGACTTAAACCATCTTAATGAATTACTAAAAAAAGATATACCAACAATTGTTTCTCTAATGCATGCCAATAATGAAATTGGCAATCTAATTGATTTAAAACAAGTTAGTGTAATATGCAGAAAATATGGAGCTTATTTTCATTCTGACACTGTTCAAACCTTAGGACACTACCCTTTTGATCTTAAAGATTTAGACATTGACTTTATTACTTGTGCTGCTCATAAATTTCATGGACCTAAAGGCGTTGGTTTTCTATACATAAAAAGGAACACTAAAATCAATCAGCTAATCACAGGAGGATCACAAGAAAGAAAGCAACGTGGAGGAACAGAAAATCTATATGGAATTATTGGTCTTGGAAAAGCAATGGATTTAGCTTACCTAGATGTTAATCAGCACCAAAAACACGTACAAGGACTAAAAAGTTATATGATTGAAGAGTTACTTAAAATTGATCCTGCTATTACTTTCAATGGAGATATAGACCCTTCAAAAAGCCTTTATACTGTTCTTAATGTGTGCTTTCCAATTTCTGAGCAAACAAGCATGATGCTTTTCTCATTAGACATCAGTGGAATAGCAGCATCTGGGGGAAGTGCCTGTTCATCAGGTGCTACAACAGGATCTCATGTTCTTGCTGCTCTACCTAAAACAGAAAATTGTCAATCAATCCGCTTTTCATTTAGTAGACATACTACTAAAGAAGAAATTGATTTTACACTTGAAAAAATAAAAGAACTAACTACTGTAAGTGTCTAAAAACGATCTTATAGTAACTTTCTTAGGTACCGGTACATCACAGGGAATTCCGGTAATTGGATGCAAATGCAAGGTATGTAAATCGTCATCTAACTTTGATAAACGCCTTCGTTCTTCGATTCATTTAATTAAAAACAATACGTCAATTGTTATCGACACTGGGCCTGATTTCAGACAACAAATGCTCAACAACAATATTGATCGGCTGGATGCGGTATTGTTTACTCACGAACACAAAGATCATGTGGCTGGATTAGATGACGTAAGGTCATTTAATTTTTTACAAAAAAAACCAATGGATATTTTTTGTAGCGACAGAGTCTTTGATTGTTTAAAAAGAGAATACATCTACATATTTGATGATAAATTTAACTACCCTGGAATTCCCAAAATAAACAGGTATAATCTTAAAAACAAGCCATTTACCTACAAAGATTTTACCATTGAACCAATTCTTGTAAAGCATTACAAACTACCTGTTTTTGGATTTAGGGTAGATAATTTTTGCTATATAACAGATGCTAGCTTTATTGACGAGCAAGAAAAGAAAAAAATGAAGAATTTAGATGTTCTTGTACTAAATGCTCTTCGAAAAGAAAAACACATTTCACACTTTAACTTACAAGAAGCCTTGGAGCTTATTGAAGAGCTAAAACCCAAAACAGCTTATCTTACACACATTTCTCATCTACTAGGTTTACATGATGAGGTTTCTAAAGAGCTACCTAAAAATGTTTTTTTATCTTATGATAATTTAAGTTTAACCATTAAGTGATGAGAATAGATATTCTTTCTGCAGTACCCAGCCTATTGGAAAGTCCTTTTAGTGATTCAATATTAAAAAGAGCACAGGAAAAAAATATAGTTGAAATCTACATCCACAACATTAGAGATTATTCAACTAGTAAGCAAAAAAGTATAGATGACTATGCTTTTGGCGGAGGTGCAGGAATGGTACTTAGTATTGACCCTATTGACAAATGCATTAAACAGCTATCAAAAGAAAGAGATTACGAGGAAATTATATACATGTCTCCTGATGGAGAACTCCTTAATCAATCCATCTGTAATCAACTTTCAACACAACTAAAAAATGTTATTGTGATTTGTGGTCACTACAAAGGCATTGATCAAAGAATAAGAGACCATATAATAACTAGAGAAATTTCAATTGGAGACTACGTGCTCTCTGGAGGTGAGCTAGCTGCTGCAGTGCTAGTAGATGCAGTAATTCGTTTAATTCCTGGTGTTTTAAACAATGAAACCTCAGCACTAACAGACTCATTTCAAGATAACCTACTTGCCCCACCAGTATACACAAGACCCTCAAATTATAACGGATGGAAAGTCCCCGAAATACTAACTTCTGGCAACTTAAAAGCCATTGAAAAATGGAGACACGAAAAATCCATTGAACAAACAACAAAAAGAAGACCTGACCTGTTAAAGTAAATCAGCTTGATTTTTTGATATTATCCACTCTATTTACTATTGCCGTTTGTTTGTTGATTGACTCTTGATGAATTGCTGAAAAAATTCGCTTTACAAACTCCGAACTTAAATCGTGTTCTTCTCCCTGCTGAATAATCTTAGATAAAATTTCATTCCATCTTCTTGGCTGCAAAACAGTGATGTTATTTTTTCGCTTATACTCGCCTATTTGAACAGCAACTTTCATCCTCTGCTGAAGAACAGAAAATAACTCATTGTCATAATTATCAATCTGACTTCTTAAATCTCTTAAATCATTTTTAAAATTAGCATCATCAAAATCAACTACTTTATATACTAATTCATTTAAAATAGTATTTAATTCTTTAGGAGTTATTTGTTGCATTGAATCACTCCAAGCATTATCGGGATTAACATGAGACTCAATCATCAAACCATCATAATTTAAATCCATTGCTTTCTGTGAAATTTGATGGATCATACTTCTTTTACCACCAATATGACTAGGGTCGCATATCATGGGTAATTGTGGCATTCTTCTTTTAAGCTCGATTGGAATTTGCCACATAGGTAAATTTCGATAGTTGGATTTATCGAATGTTGAAAACCCTCTATGAACAGCTGCTACCTTATCTATACCCGCACCCTGAATTCTTTCAATAGCACCCTGCCATAAATTTACATCTGGATTTATAGGATTTTTAATCAAAATAGGAACATCAACACCTTCAAGAGAATCTGCAATTTCTTGTACAGCAAATGGATTAACAGTTGTTCTAGCACCTACCCACAAAATATCAATATTTGACTTTAATGCTTGGTTAACATGTTTTGCATTAGCCACTTCAACTGCTAACTTAAAACCATATTGCTGCTTTAAATTCTGCAACCAGGGTAAACCAATTGCACCTACGCCTTCAAATGAATTTGGTCTGGTTCTTGGCTTCCATATTCCAGCTCTAAAGACTTCCACGCCAATTTCTTTTAACATTTTACCAATGGAAAGAATTTGATTTTCCGATTCTGCACTACAGGGTCCAGAAATTATAAGTGGTTTGTTTTTTGAAATTCCCCACGAATTAAAATTTAATGCATTTTTAACCTTCATAATTATTATTACTTAAGTACTCTTTTTATTTTATTAGCACGCTCAATTAAATATTTTAGTTCAGAAAAATTATTTTGTTCAATTGAATTCTTCAATAAGTTAAGTTTTTCTATATACGTATCTATAACAGGTAAAAGATTGTTTTTATTCTGATTAAAAATAGGTGTCCACATAGCTGCTGAACTCTTAGCCAATCGGACAGTGCTATCAAAACCACCACTAGCCAAATTAAAAATCTGTTTCTCATCTTTTTCTTTTTCTAAAACGGTTAATGCAAGTGCAAATGAACTTATATGAGAAATGTGAGATACGTATGCAGCATGAATATCATGATCTATACTACTCATTCGAATAATACTCATATTTAACATGTCATAGAACTTTTCAACCAATAAAACAGCCTCATTATCACTTTTATCAACATCACATAAAATAGACACTTTGGAAGTAAACAAATTCGCTTTTGCAGCCCAAGGACCTGAGAATTCTGTTCCTGCCATAGGATGAGTCAAAACAAAATTTCTTCTCATTTTTTTATTTTTAATCGCCTCAGAGATTTGGACTTTTGTTGAACAAACATCAATAACTACTTGATGCTCTATATTATCAAGCACTTGCTGAGCTAAAGCAATAGCGGAATCTGAGGGAGTCGCAATAATAACTAGAGAAGATTTTGAAATAGCAGATAGAAGAGGTTCAACCACATCTACAAAACCAATATTAACAGCAAACTCAGCATTAATTTTACTAGAATCAACACCAATAATTTTTGAAGCAAAACCGCTATTTTTCATATCAATAGCCATTGAACCACCAATTAATCCTAAACCTATTACTGTAACTACCATTTATCGCTGTATTTGTTGTATTCGAAGAATTGCTTTTTTCAGAGTTTCTATAGTAGAACAAAGTGAAACTCTAAAATACCCTTCTCCATTAGACCCAAAAACTATTCCAGGTGTAAAAAACACTTTTGCCTTATCTAAATAATAATCAGAAAAAGCAACTGAACTTGTAAAAGAAGATGGGATTTTCGACCAAATAAATAAACCAGATTGTTGTTTAGAATATTCTCCTTTGACTAAATCAATTAATTGCTCCACTAAAACTCTTCTTTTCAAGTAAGCTGAATTATTGCTTTGATACCAAGAATTATCCTGATTCAAAGCGCAAGTTGCTGCTAACTGTAGAGGCTTATACATTCCTGAGTCCATATTAGATTTAATTTTTAAAACAGATTTCAAATAAGATGAATTCCCTGCTAACATACCAATTCTAAAACCAGCCATATTATGAGATTTACTCAAAGAATTAAGCTCTAAAGCAACTTTATGAGCCTCAGGGACTGCTAAAATACTTAATGGTTTAGAATTCAAAATAAATGAATAAGGATTATCATTAACAATTAAAATAGAGTGCTTAACTGCAAAATCAATTAACTTTTTAAATTGTTTTTTTGTTGCGTTTTGTCCAGTAGGCATATTAGGATAATTCACCCACATTAATTTAACTTTATCAAGAGCTAACTTTTCTAGCTCATCAAAATCAACAAACCAATTGGTTGTTTCAGACAAGTTATACTCTATTACCTTGGCACCAACAATTTTAGCAACTGCTTTATAGGTTGGGTAACCAGGATTAGGAATTAAAATACTTTCACCCGGATTAACAAAGGCCATTGAAATATGCATAATACCCTCCTTTGAACCCATTAGAGGCAAAATCTCCTTATCAGGATTAAGGTCAACACTGAAATATCTTTTGTACCACAATGAAAAAGATTCTCTTAGCTCGTTAATTCCTTTATAGGATTGATATCCGTGAGCAGTAGAATCAGCAATTGATTTACTTAATTCACCAATGACAGCATCTGGTGGAGGCAAATCAGGATTTCCGATACCTAAATTAATAACATCAAAACCATTACGATTTAATAGCTCAATTTCTTGGAGCTTTAAAGAAAAATAATACTCTTTAATAGCATTTGATCTATTTGAAGGTGAAATCATAACTCATGTAACTTTTGGAGTGTTTCTATGTTATAATTGTACTCACCAAGTAACTGAAAATCATATATTAATGGTGAAATAGCCCCTATACATTGCTTGAATTTTTCATAGTTTTCAAATGTAACATCAATATAAAACAAGTACTGAAAAGCTTTTCCCATTAAAGGCATAGACTCAATCTTTGTTAAGTTTAAATCATAAAATGCCAATACACTTAAAACTGAGGACAAACTAGCCTTTTTGTGAGGAACACTAAAAGATAAAGAAGCTTTATTTATATTTTTTTCATGATTTAAATTTGCATTACTAGCTAAAGAAAAAAACCTAGTATAATTTATTTTATTGGTTTCTATATCAGGAGCTAATATTTCCAATCCATACTTTTTTGCAGCCAAATCACTACTAATACCGCCATAATTGGTTAGTTTTTTTGTTGCAATTTCTTTAGCACTAAGAGCTGTATCTTCAGACTCAATTAATTTAATTGACGGAAAGGCTTTAAAAAAATTCCTACACTGAGAAATGGCCATATAATGTGAATGAACTTCCTTTATATCATCAATTTTTTGACCAGGAAGACCCACTAAATTTTGTTTTATTCTAAGGTATTCCTCACCAACAATAACAACAGAAGAATTTCGTATTAAATCATAATTTGGGAGAATAGATCCAGCAACCGTATTTTCAATAGCCATCATACCATAATCAGCCTTTTGTGTTTCTACAGTTTTAACCAATTCCGTAAAAGAAGAACATGGAATTATATCAATTAAAGCNCCATAATGATTTACAGCAGCAATTTCATGAAATGCTCCCTCTATACCTTGGATGGCAACTTTTTTTTGTTTCATTATTCAATTGTATTCAAAAAAAAACCCTGATTTTCATCAGGGTTATTAATAGTTTCTTAGATAAATACTAATTACAAATCAATAACGCCTGATTCTTAAAAAAGAAAAAAAGGCATAAAAAAATTGATATGTGTTGTTTTTTACCATTTGTAACAGCAAATATGTAGCGCATTTTTATAAAAAGCAAATTGTTATTGATCAAACGTTATTTATTCTAGGATTATATCATTTTCATAACATACATTTGCAGTGTGATTAAAAAAATTTCCCCAATAGTAAAGATTGATGGAGAGCTAATTATACCTTCAAGCAAAAGTTTTTCCCAAAGAGCGGTAGCATGTGCACTACTTTCCAATGAAAAATCAATCATCAAAAATTTTGGAGACTCCTCTGACGAACTCACTGCACTTGAGATTTTAAAAAATTCCAAATCTATTTCTGTTAAAAACAGCACTCTTACTATTAATCCAACAACAGAAATACATTTAATAAAAAATGAACTTTTATTTAATGAATCTGGGTTATCATCAAGACTTTTTACTCCAGTTCTAGCTACATTAACTAACAAAATCAAGCTCAATGGCAATGGATCTCTTTTAAAAAGACCAATGGAACTATTTGACCAAATTTTACCTGATTTAGAAGTTGACTTTCAGTCCAATAACGGAAAGCTTCCTTTTTTAATTAAGGGTCCCCTAAAACCTAAGTCAATTGAAATTGATGGAAGCTTAAGCTCTCAATTTATTTCTGGTTTAATATATGCTTATGTTGGAAGTAAAAGTTTATCAAACCAATCCATTAAACTACTTAACCCTTCCTCCATTCCCTATCTAGAGCTTAGCTTAGATGTACTTGAAAAATTTGGCGTTAATCTTTCAATTAAAAACAATACCATTCAATTTAATGGTCCTTACCAATTGAAACCTTGTGAAATAACAATTGAAAATGATTGGAGTAGCGCTTCNTTTTTTATTGTTGCTGCAGCATTAAAAGGAGTACTTCACTTTAAAGGCATGAACCCCAATTCTTTTCAAGCGGATAGAAAAATTCTATTGGCTCTAAAAGAATTTGGAGCAAATTATTATTGGAAAAACGATACACTCACTGTGAGTAAATCTTATTGCAAATCCTTTAATTTTGATGCTACACATTGTCCAGATTTATTCCCTGCGCTTGCAGTACTGGGTAGCTTTGGAAATAGCAAAAGTACTATAAAAGGGGTTCAACGGTTGTTTTCTAAAGAAAGCAATCGAGCAAAAACCATTGTCAGTGAATTAACTAAGCTTGGCGCAAACATTGAAATTAAAGAAGATATAATGCATATTTATCCAGCTGGAAAACCAATTGATTTTAAGGTAGACTCGTGTAACGACCATAGAATTGCTATGGCTTCAGCTATTTTCAGTTTAATGCTTGACCAACCTGTAGAAATTACTCATGCAGAGGCAGTAAATAAATCATTTCCTAGCTTCTATAAACTTTTAGATTCTTTAACTTAGCACAAATGAATTCTTTTGGATCAAAATTTAGAGTTACTATTTTTGGTGAATCCCATGGAGAAATAATGGGGATTACATTGGACAACGTTCCACCTGGAATACCACTTTACTCAGAAGATTTTATTAACGACATTAACAGAAGAAAACCTGGAAAAAAAGGCACAACACCTAGAATAGAGTCTGATAGACCAATTATTGCTTCCGGATTATTTAATGATAAAACTACTGGTGCCCCATTAACTATACTTATTGAAAACCACAATAAGCGCTCCAAAGACTACGATAAAACAAAAGATTTTAACCGACCTGGTCATGCAGACTTTGTTGCCAGTAAAAAATTTAATGGTCATGAAGATTACAGAGGAGGAGGACATTTTTCTGGCAGATTAACTGTTCTTCTTGTATGTGCAGGAGTTGTTGCAAAAAAAATATTAGGGGAATTATCTATCAAAGCCCAATTATTAGAAATTGCTGGAGAAAAAGATTTAGAAAAAGGTTTACAAAAAGGAATTGACAACAAAGATAGTGTTGGAGGTATTGTAGAATGTAAAGTTAAAAATATTCCTGTTGGGTGGGGAGAACCTTTTTTTGATTCTGCTGAAGCGATTATCTCACATGCTGTTTTTTCTATTCCTGCAGTTAGAGGAATTGAATTTGGAACAGGGTTTAAAGCAGCTACTATGTTTGGATCTCAACACAACGATACTTACCTAGATGACCATGGTAGAACAAAAACCAATCATTGTGGTGGAATAATTGGTGGTATTTCCAATGGAAACGAACTGGTTTTCAGAATAGCCATTAAACCCACATCAAGCNTAGGAAAAACACAAGTTTCTTGGAATAANAACGAAAAAGAAGTTCAAGATTTTAACATAAAAGGAAGACATGATTTATGCATAGCTCTTAGAGTACCTGTTGTGCTTGAAGCTGTAACGGCAATTGCATTATTGGACTTAAAAATGCAATCTGTAAGATAATTTTCTATTTCTTTTGAAATATTTACATTTTTCTTTGTAATATTGCACCCCGAAATAGGATTGAAGAAAATTTAAATCATGGATAAGATTAAAGAATTAGCAAGCGAATTAACTCAAGTTAACCAATGGCCTGAGTTCGGTTCTGGTGATACTCTTGTAGTTACCTACAAAATTAAAGAAGGTAACAAAGAGAGATTACAGTCATTCAAGGGTACGGTTATTCAAAGAAGAGGAAGTGGTGCTACAGAAACTTTTACAATTAGAAAAATTTCTGGTGGTACTGGTGTTGAGAGAATCTTTCCATTAGCATCTCCTTTTTTAGAAAAAATTGTTGTTGAGAAAAAAGGTTCTGTTCGTAGAGCAAGAATTTTTTATCTTAGAAAAAGAACAGGTAAATCTGCTCGAATTAAAGAGAAAAAACAATACTCAAAAAAATAAATTTAAAGCGGTCATTGACCGCTTTTTTTATACCTGTTTTTCTAATTTTGCCAAGAATAATCCTGCCGCTTCTCTTAGCTGATCAATTCCAGGCTTCTCCATTGGAATATGACCACAACCTTTCAAAAAAACTACTTTCTTATCACAATTTAATTTATTGTAAAAAGGAGCAGATATTTCCCATGGGATAATATAATCCATTTCAGGTTGAAAAAAGAGCACTTCACAACCGGTAAAGTTTTCAGGCTCAACACAAGGCTGATATTGCATAAGTGTTCGTAAAAATTTCAGGTAAACCTTNCCTCCAGAACCAATTTTGTCCTTCTTTAGCTTTTTTACAAAGGAAGGATCATTAGCCATAGCCCACATTTTGGTGGTATGTCTTATCGGAAGTTTAATAGAATCTGTAAGCCCTTTAAATAAATTCAGTAATGGTAAAGATACCCTAGCCATTAAATTGGTTTTAGAAAGCTGTTTTTGGACCTGTATTTTTCTGGTGTCGGCTAAACTTGAAACCATAATTGCATATACCTTTTCATTAGAACAAGCAACATGATAACTCAGCATTCCTCCTAAACTTATCCCACACAAAACAATCTTTCTATTGTCCTTTACAGACTCCCGCTCAATTAAATAGTTAATTAAATCTACCCAATCAAAGNAGCTTGTTGGTGAGTTTTCTATAGTTAGACCAAATCCAGGTAAATCAGGGATAACACACTCATAACCTAATTTTAGCAATGCTATTCCAATTGGAGACATTAATCTGCCGTTAGCACCACCTCCATGAACAAGAATTAACTTTACTTTTTTCTCATTCACTTTAGGGATATAATGATCTATATGGATGGTATTTCCTTTATACTCAAAATAGTTCTCAATTGGAAAATAATCTGCGCAAATTTGTAAATCTTCAGGGAAATAAGATTGAAAATCTTTCCAAGAAGTGTAGTCATTGTATGAAAGTTGATTATTTTTCATTCATCCACATTAACAGCATAACTTCTTAAATATACATTATATCAAAAGCTTTTTGGAAGAATTGTTTATAATTCTAAATAAGTAACTATTTTAATGCTTTTAAAAAAAGAAATAGTTTGTACCTTTTTCAAAAAAATCTACTCATTAATATGCGTTTACTAGTTCTTCTGTTACTAATCGTTTCCTTCCCATCTAGCTTTCAAGCTCAAATTCCATCGCTTAATTGCCCTACAGACACAACGATTTTTAACAGTACAGCATGCACCAGTACTTATTCCTATTCTATTGCTTGCGCTAGTAATTGCACGGGAACCAGCATTTACCAATCTGATCTTTNTGGATTAACTTCAGGAGATGATTTTCCATTAGGAACTACTTCTCAACAATATACCATTACTAATGGAAGTGATTCAACTACATGCAACTTTTCAATTACCGTTGTTGACACCATATCTCCAGAAGTATTTTGTCTAGGCACACAAAACGTAAGTGCAAATCTTAACTGCCAAGCAACTCTAGGTGATTACACTAGTATTGTAAGCAGCAGCGATAATTGTGGCATTTCTTCAATAACCCAATCCCCTGCTTTTGGAACTACAATAAATGGATCAGAATTAGTTACTATATACGCAACAGACAATTCAAACAATATTGATTCCTGTTCCTTTTTAATCATAGTTGATGACAATTTACCTCCAGTGGTAACTTGTCCAACAGACTCTAATGTATATATTGATTCAAGTTGTTTTTATTCTCTTGATGATTTAACTGGTTATCTAATTATTTCTGATAATTGTGACCCTAACCCAATAATAAACCAAAACCCACCTCTTGGTACTGTATTTAACATTGGCGATGATCCTTTTATTTCGTTTAATGTTACAGATATTTCTGGAAACACAAGTGTGTGTTCTTATCGAATAAGTGTTATTGATAGTATACCACCTACACTTCTTTGCCCTTCTGATCAATCTGATTTCATTGATAACAATTGTGAAACTATTCTAGGGGATTATACTGGATTAATTAACTCTGTTGACAATTGTCCTGGTAGTGTATCTGTTTTACAATCTCCTGTTGCTGGAACTGCTTTTACTGGAACTTCTAGCCAAATTATTAACTTTACTGCCACTGATTTATATGGAAACTCAAACAGTTGTTCAATAGNATTTCATCCAATTGATACTATTGCCCCTACATTAATACAGTGTGTTAATGACACCATTAGATATGTAGATTCAAATTGTACTTATTTTATGGAGGATTTCTCTTCATTACTTCAAATTAGTGACAATTGTCAAAATAATTTTAGTTTTACTCAATCTCCCAATGTTGGAACACCCCTATCTTCAGGATCTACTTCTTTAACCACTATTACAGCATCTGATTCTAGTGGCAATTCGATTTCTTGCCTTTTTAATATCGATGTTCAGGACAATAAACCGCCCAATTTAATTTGCCCTTCGAATCCAAATGTTCCTGTAGACACGAATTGCTCTTATATTTTACCAGATTATCAAAATAGTATCAACCTTTCAGATAATTGCGACTCCAACCCTACATTCTCTCAAAGTGTTTCAGCTTTAGACACTTTGATTGGAGTTGGAACTCAGCAAAATATTATNCTTTCAAGTACTGATTTTTACGGTAATACNACAAGCTGTAGTTTTACCATCACACTTATCGACACCACAGCACCACAAATTTTTTGTCCAGACACACAATATGTAGATTTAGACGCAAATTGTTTATATCAAGTACCTGATATTTCTTTACTAACAACAACTTGGGACTATTGCGATGCAAATCCTATTATTTCTCAAAATGTACCTTCAGGTTCCTCTGCTGGTGGAATAAATACCATTTATTTAACTTCCACTGATACAAGTGGGAACACTTCNTCTTGTCCAGTAGTATTAATCCCCAACGACACAATTAACCCTACTATTATTTGCCCAGACAACATTGCATCTTGCAATCCAATAGTTTCATTTGTTTCACCATCTGCTTTTGATGATTGTGGCACCGTTAATCTAATTCAAACAGATACGACTAATTTATCATCTGGCAATACTTTCCCAATAGGTATTACTAACTTAAATTTTGTTGCCACAGATTTAGTTGGAAATCAAGCTTCTTGTAGTATAGAAATTGAAATTTTTATTGTTCCAGAAATTGATGCAGGAAATGATTTACAAATTGAAGAAGGCAATTCCATACTTATTGATGCATCATCAACCAATTGTACTCAGTACCAATGGTATCCCTTATACAACATGCAAAATCCATTCACTGAAGACCCTACAGTAAGTCCATTATACTCTACCACCTACTTTGTTAATGTTGAAAGTGCTGATGGTTGTACAGCTACAGATTCTTTAATTGTTTTTGTTTCACAAATTGAAAACCTAGATATAAATAACATTATTACTCCAAATGGAGATGGTAAAAACGATACCTGGGACATTAACAAACCATCTGTAGTTTCAGGATGTCCCGTTTCTATTTATAATCGATGGGGTAAAATAGTTTGGTCGTCCAATAATTACAATAATAATTGGACAGGAGTAAACTTTGATGGTGAAATTCTTCCCGATGGAACATATTATTATACTATTATTTGTCAAGGTGACCAATATTCAGGTTCAATTCTTTTACTAAAATAAACGAATGAAAAAGATTCTTATTTTCCTACTAATTCTTTCAGTCAAAGTAGCTGTTGGGCAGCAAGTTTCTCAAAATACACTTTACTATCAGAATCTATATTTAATTAATCCTGCTGAAGCTGGTGCAAATCAACAAACAGAATTTCATCTTTCCCATAGACAACAATGGCTAGGATTTGAAGGGGCCCCAACAACAACATGGTTTAGTGCGCAAAGTAAAATCAATGATAAATTAAGTTTGGGAACAAAAATAAATTATGATCAAATATCTTTTTTTGAACAATTGCAATTTGACGCTTCAGCTGCCTACAAGATTAAAATTGATGCTTCTAATGAAATAAATTTTGGCTTATCTCTTGGTATCAAGCAAGGCTCACTAGTTATGGAAAATATGGTTGCAACTGATTATTCTGACCATATACTTCAAAACAATAGTGTTAATGGAATTGGTTTTCATTCTGAATTTGGACTCACCTACTCATTTAAAAAGAAACTAGCAATTGGTTTAGCTCTTCCTCAACTTTTTTCTAGTTCAATTGATTTAGAACCCACTACAAGTGAAAGTTCTTTTGTTTTTAACAGCCACCGTTTTTTCTACATTTCCTACCAAATGGATATGAGTGAAGATGTCACCTTCACACCACTATTACTTTTAAAAAGAGCAACAGGGTATTCAACACAAATTGAATTTTTAGGAAACTTTAATTTCCAAAACAAATTTTGGGGTGGTTTAGGGATAAGACAACAAAATGGTCTGTTGGTAAACTTAGGATTTTCCCCTATCGACAACTTAAAGATGTCTTACGCCTATGAATTTAACAGTAACGGAATTGCTCAATTTTCATCTGGCACACATGAAATAATGTTGGCTTATGTTATTGGAAAGAAATCGAAAGAAAACCAAGGAAATCTACAAGATTTACCGGAAGATCAAAATGAAATCAAAAAAGAAGACTAAATAATTACATTACTTTAGGAACTTCAATCCCTAGTAGTCTCATAGAGCTCTTTATCACTTTTCCAACACAACCAGAAAGTAAAATTCTAAATTGCTTAAGCTCTTTATCCTGTTCAGACAAAATAGAAATAGATTGATAAAATGAATTGTAGTACTTTACCAGTTGATAAGTATAATTGGCAAGTATTGATGGAGAAAGCTGTTTTGCAGCTTCTTGAATTGTTGAGGGATAAGCTAATATCCATTTAATTAAATCCAACTCTGAATTAAAAAGAGTCAAATTGGATGAAACCTTATTTTCTGTAGATTGCTGCTTAATTAAAAGACTTTGAATTCTAGCATAACAATACTGAATAAAAGGACCTGTATTTCCATTTAAATCAATAGATTCAGCAGGATTAAACATCATTTTCTTTTTAGGATCAACTTTTAGCAGGTAATATTTAAGCCCTCCCTTACCTATAATTCTGTATAATTTTTCTTTATCATCGATTGACATGCCTTCTAAATGACCACGCTCGCTGGTCATTTGTTTAGCATCATTTACCACACTCTGAATTAAATCATCAGCATCAACTACAGTACCTTCTCTTGATTTCATCCTTCCTTCTGGAAGTTCAACCATTCCATAAGAGAGATGATGACATTCATCTGCCCAATCAAACCCTAATTTTTTAAGAATAGTAAATAGAACTTTAAAATGATGATTTTGTTCATTACCAACAGTGTAAATCATTCCAGAAACAGCATTAAAATCCTTATGCCTTTCAATAGCCGTACCTAAATCTTGAGTCATATATACTGAAGTACCATCAGCTCTTAACAATAGCTTGTCATCTAATTTTTCTTCAGATAAATTGCACCAAATAGACCCATCTTCTTTTTCATAAAAAATACCTTTTTCTAGACCTTTGTATACTACATCTTTTCCAAGAAGAAAAGTATCAGATTCATAATACAACTTATCAAAATCAACACCCATTAGATCGTAGGTCTGATTAAAACCATCGTAAACCCAAGAATTCATCTTTTCCCAAAGTGAATAAATCTCAGGATCTTTTTCTTCCCACTTTAACAATAGCTGTTGAGCTTCTAGTAAGATAGGTGCTTTTTTTTCAGCCTCTTGTTTAGAAATTCCTCTTTTAATCAAATCTGCTACTTGAGATTTGTATTCTTTATCGAATGCAACGTAGTATTTTCCTATTAAGTGGTCACCCTTTAAATTTGACGACTCAGGTGTTTCTCCATTACCAAATTTCAACCAGGCTAGCATGGATTTACATATGTGAATTCCTCGGTCGTTAATTATTTGGGTTTTAATCACCTTATGCCCATTGGCTTTTAATATTTCAGCAACAGAAAATCCAAGAAAATTATTTCTCAAATGTCCTAGATGTAAAGGTTTGTTGGTGTTAGGAGATGAATATTCTACGATAAAGGTTTTTCCAGATGGTTTTGCAACTACTCCTAAATTTTCTTCTCTTAAAAAAGAATTGAACTGATTTATCCAAAAAGAGGTCTTTAAACTTAAATTTAAAAATCCCTTGACCACATTATATTGAGAAAAAATCTCACCATTAGAAACCAACCACTCACCAATTAATTCTGCCGATTGCTCAGGAGACTTCTTGGTAATCCTTAACAAAGGAAAAACAACAAGTGTTTGATCTCCAACAAAATCAGCTTTAGTATTTTCAATTTGAAAAAAATCAGGACTTATTTCTTCATTAAATATAGCAGAAACGGCTTTCGCCACTTCATTTGATACAACCTTAGATACATTCATTAATTAACCTCTTTTTTCAATTATTGAAGTAGCACTTTCTAATATTCTAAATGATGTTTCGGCCATTTTATTTTGTTTATTGTCTAAACAAGGATTTATTTCGACAATTTCTAAACAATTGGTTCTTTTATCAATGAGTAAATGATTTATTAAACTACTGGCTTCTTGATCAGTAAGACCATTTTGAACTGGTGTTCCAGTTCCGTAGGAAATTAAATCACAATCCATACTATCTACATCAAAAGAAATATATATTATATCACATTTTGATAAATAATCAAGAATATCATTTGCCGCAGATTCGGCACCATTTCTTCGGATAGTTTCTACATTAATATTCTTTATTTCATTATTTGAAATAAAATAATCTTCAGGTTCTTCAGTAGATCGCAATCCAACATAGACTAAATCACGAGCGTTTATTTTTGGTGATATATTTCCTACAGATTTTAATTTATCCCAAAGCTCATTAGTAGCAGAATCAATTTCTTGAACTCTATGTTTCTCATTATTTGAATTTAACGCAGTTGCCAATGACATGCCATGAAGATTTCCTGTTGGAGAAGTATAGGGAGAATGCAAATCAGCATGAGCATCAATCCAAACAACACCTAAACGTTTTCCAGGGTATGCCTTTTTTATCCCTGCGATAGTACCACCAGCACTAGAGTGATCTCCAGATAAAATAATAGGAAAATTATTTTTAAGCAGCTGACTACTTACTTCGTTAGCAACAATATTAAAAACATCTATAACTTTTTCTATTCTCTTAGCTTTAGGAAATTTCACCTGCTCAAACAAAAGATGATTGTAGTTCTCTAAGACAATTGATTTATAACGAAAAAAATAAGAGGAGTTACTCTTTAAAGAGGCCACCTTAAGAGCATCAATACCCAAACTTGAACCTCTTGTTCCCGCACCAATCTCAGATTTATTCTCTATTATTTTTATCTTGCTTTTTTGATCACGCATTGAAGACAGACTTAAAGAAGTGCGAGTTTAAGAAAAATCAATGATTTCACCAATAAATAGATAGAGGATTAATTGATTCAGCTTAATCTAGTTATTTGAATTGTATCTTAATTTCAAATTAACCATTCTGTCCTGTAATCTTTTGCAATGGTTTTTATATTTCAAAACACCCAAAGTAATTGCTTTGTTAATGAATAGATCTGCTTTATCAAATTCATCTATCCACATGTGTGCCTCAGCTAGATTAGCATAAAGCAATGCAGTTGCTTTTTTATTTATCCTAGATTTATTTTCTGATGGTGTACTCTGTGAAAGTTCATTATTCCAAATAGCTATTGCTTTAGAAAGATTTTCCTTTGCAGATTCCTTATCAACACCTTGAGAAAGCTTTTGATATCCAATTTTTGCAAAGGTCAAGGCATCTACAAATTTAGCGTAATCAAAGTCTTTGTATTTTTTGATAACGTAAATTTCACTTTCACTAGACTTATTGGGGAAACCATAGGTAGTATTCATGTGGCTATTTAACTCATTAAGTAAACTTGTCAACTTTTTCTTCTGGAAATTAGTCCAAAAAACATCTTTATTATCGAGCCACCAAAGTTGGAAGTCGTATTGACTTTTCTCACTACTTATTGGGCTAATAGATTCATTAGAATAGTAAGATTTATTGTATATCACACCCTGATTAGGCACTTCAATAGTAACATCAATGGGCATTTTAAAATGAGCTGTATACCTATAGCTCCTATTAGCCCCAGAACCGGTAATTGTTTTTGAAATTCTTGCCGATTGCAAACCCTTGTGATTTATGGTAACAATTACACCAGCCTCACCTTTTTGATATCCAGCAAGATTAATTTTCTGTTTACAAAAATCAACAGCGACTTCTTCAGTATATATTGGATCAGACACCTCTTTTAATATAGGATAATCTGGGTAGGGTTGCTTTATTGGTTGTACAGCAGTTGTACTACCTACATTTACAGCTTTTTCCCAAACTGCCATTTCTGAATAATACAATCGATCTATGCGAAGTTTATCAGCATTCCAAAGTTGTAATAAATTTTCTTGCTCTTTCTGAGCCTGACTCAATCTTTCTTCATAAGCAGCAAGAGTGTCTTCATTAGTTTTATCAAAGTTGCTCACAAAAACAACATCATAGGTTGACACTGATTTATCAAAAGGTTCAAGTGGAAGTTGAACATACTTAAACGACACTTTATGATCTTTAACTGTTTGGGCATAAAAGCCATTACTAATGAGGCAGAGAATAAGTATTGATAGTTTTAATTTCATAGTTAATTATTTAATTTTTTCTGCAAATGCTTGTTTAAATTTATCAATTTTTGGTTGAATTACATATTTGCAATAAGACTGATTTTTATTTTGCTGATAATAATTTTGATGATAGTTCTCAGCAATATAAAATTTATCAATGGGGACTATTTCAGTAACAATAGGATTTTTCCATGCCCCCGATTGATCCAATTGACCTTTGTAGAAGTTAGCTATTTCTTGTTGATTATCATTTAAATAAAAAACTACAGACCGATATTGTGAACCCACATCATTCCCTTGTCTATTCAAAGTGGTAGGATCATGCGTTTTCCAAAAAACTTCTAGTATTTCTTTAAATGTGATAATGTTTCTATCAAATACAATTCGAGCTACTTCAGCATGACCTGTTAATCCAGTACATATATCCTTATAAGTAGGATTTTCAAGCTGACCACCACAATATCCAGATTCTACAGATTCAACACCCTTTAAAGACAAAAAAACTGCTTCTATACACCAAAAACAACCTGCTCCAAGAACAGCAGTATCGAGATTTGAATTATTTTCAACCATTGATTTTTGTTTAAAAGAAAAACATGACAAAGAAATGAAAAGAAAAATGGAAAAAAATAAATTTGAAAACGAAATTAGTTGCATTTACTTAATTTTTACTTCTAAATATACCATTTCTTACCATTAACACTACTAGTTATGAAACGAATTGGATTAATTTCAGACACTCATGGTCATTATGACATAAGATATGCCAAGTACTTTTCCAATTGTGATGAGATATGGCATGCTGGAGATATAGGAGATATCCAAGTTATTGATCAGCTCAATAAAATTGCACCTACAAAAGTGGTATATGGCAATATTGACAATCATGTTATTCGTTCCGAATATGAAATGGATCTGTACTTCAAAATTGAAGAAGTTAGTATTTTCATGACTCATATTGGAGGCAAACCCTACAGCTATCCAAAACGGATTAGCGAAAAACTAGCTTTGCTTAAACCCACTGTTTTCATTTGTGGGCATTCTCATATTTGTAAAGTTCAGATGGATAAAAAATTAAATATATTATACATAAATCCTGGAGCAGCAGGAATAAAGGGATTTCATAAAATAAGAACCCTTATTCGATTTACCATTGATAAAAAAGAACTTAAGAATCTTGAAGTAATTGAGCTAGGGAAAAGAGGAAAATCACCTTAATCTATCTAATGATTTAATTAATGCCTCATCTTTTTTGATTGCTCTATTTGCCATAAAAACCAAAGGAAGTGTACAAACTACTAGATAAGTTCCAATTCCATAAATTGGCTGATCATTACTTAGCATCTGATTAGAAATGTTATCGACATCTAGAAAAATGAAAACCAACGTAATTAGTATCAACAAATAATTTAATTTTCCAAGCAGCAATTGTCTTTTTCTATTTTTAAAAAAACTTATAGCAGCAATTGAAGATCCGAGTATCATAAAAACACCAACATACAAGGGAAATCTTGTAGAAAAATCAGATTCAACAGGATCTAAACCAAATGCACCTAAATGAAATACAGATTTATTGTAAACAAAGGTAGCGAAAGGAAAAAATAAAGATGCAATTACTATTGCAATTACTATAAGTAGATATACTGTCTGAATTCTTTGAAGCATAATTAATTTTTAGGCAAATATATGAGCAAACTATTTAAGCAAGCGAACTAATTTTATTATTTATCAAATAATGACATTTTTTACTAAATGATAGTATAATTAATTTCTTTAGTATATATTTGAAGCAATTATAGTTAATCATTCTGATTACTAACCCGATTTCATTATTTATAAAGTAATTACTATCAACAAATCCATTATTTTATTCTTTAATTAATTTATACCAATAGATGTACGATATTTTAGATCTAAACGGCAAAAAAGTTGCTGAACTAAGAGAAATTGCAGAAAAGCTCAATATTTCCAAAGCAGAAAAGTTAAAAAAACAAGATTTAGTTTATAAAATTCTTGACGAGCAAGCTTTAATTCCTTCTAAAAACGAAATCAAAAGCAATTCACCTAAATTCAAAGTAGACAAAGAAAATAAAAGCCCAAGAAAAAAATTCAATCCTAAAGAAAAAGAAGTTAAACCAACTGTTGAGCAAAAAAGTGGTGAATCCCAAAGCAACAATTCTGAAAACACTGCTAAAAAAGAGGGTAAAGAAAACGAAGAAACCAATTCAAGTTCGAATCAAAAAAACACAGCTGATAAAGCTCCTTACAATAAAAACAAAAATCGCAATAACAATCGCAACAATAGAAATGACCACAGAAAGGAGAACCCTCCTCAAGATCTAGGCTATAATTTTGACGGAATCATTGCAAACGAAGGTGTGCTTGAAATTATGCAAGACGGCTATGGATTTTTACGATCTGCAGACTATCATTATTTAAGTTCTCCTGACGATATCTATGTATCTCAATCACAGATTAAGCACTTTGGATTAAAAACTGGAGATACCATAAGAGGAATGGTAAGACCACCAAAATATGGTGAACGTTATTTTCCTTTAATTCAAGTTGATAAAATTAATGGTCGTAACCCAGAAAACATAAGAGATAGAGTACCTTTTCAATATTTAACTCCTCTATTTCCTTCAGAGAAATTCAAATTAACTGGACATCCAAAAGAAACTCTTTCTACAAGGGTAATGGATTTATTCTCACCTATTGGAAAAGGACAAAGAGGAATGATTGTTGCCCAACCGAAAACAGGTAAAACAGTTCTTCTTAAAGATGTTGCCAATGCTATTGCATCTAATCATCCTGAGACATATTTAATTGTACTTCTAATTGATGAACGTCCTGAAGAGGTTACCGACATGCAAAGAAGTGTAAATGCTGAAGTCATTGCCTCTACTTTTGACGAACCTGCCGATCGTCATGTAAAAGTCGCAAACATTGTTCTTTCAAAAGCAAAAAGACTAGTAGAATGTGGACATGATGTTTGTATTCTATTAGATTCTATAACAAGACTTGCAAGAGCTTACAATACGATAATGCCAGCATCTGGAAAAGTATTAACAGGTGGTGTAGATGCCAATGCTCTTCACAAACCTAAACGATTCTTTGGTGCAGCTAGAAAAATTGAAAATGGTGGTTCATTAACCATTCTTTCTACAGCGTTAACTGAAACTGGTTCAAAAATGGATGAGGTAATATTTGAAGAATTCAAAGGTACTGGTAACATGGAGCTTCAGTTAGATAGAAAAATATCCAATAGAAGAATTTTCCCTGCTATAGACATTTTAACCTCTGGAACTAGAAGAGAAGATTTATTAATGGATAAAGAAACACTTCAACGAGTTTGGATACTTAGAAAGCATTTAGCTGATATGAACCCAATTGAGGCAATGGAATTCATGAAAGACCGACTTCAAAACACAAGAAGCAACGAAGAATTCTTAGTTTCTATGAATGGATAAGAATTATCTGCAGGTATGAAAACTTCTTATAAGCTAGGCTTAATCGGAGCTTTCCTTTACATCTTAGTTGAGTTGGTAATTTACTTTATTGGTTGGAACCACCACCCTTTAAAGCACTTAATTGCATTTGCAACCTCATCTCTTATACTATTAATCTCGATTACTTTTTCAATAGTTAAAGGTTATCAAGCAGCTAAACACACCTCACCTAGCTTTATTTTAGATTTAAAAAATGGTATTCAAACAGCTGCATTATATGCACTATTTGTTGCTCTTTTTTCATTTGTTTACTATAAATGGGTAGACGATTATGCAGAAATTAAAAAACAACAGCTTATTGAAATGGTAATGGATGAGCAAGCAATGAAAAATCTAGCAAACCAACAAATTGAAAATAATCCTGCTTACTATGATGGTAAATCTGCTGAAGATCTAATTGACATGCAGCAAGAAAACATAAATGCCAATATGAACCCATCAGTTATCTTCCCTTTTATTTTATTTACACAGCTTCTATTGGGAATGATTTACACATTTTTAATTATGGCTCTAAATAGACTATTACTAGCTAAGCTCTAACCTAATAAATTTTGAGCAAGATTTTCAAAATCAATTCCATCGAAATTACCACTGCTCATCAAAAGTAAATTTGTATTATTCCAATTTAATGAATAAAGTTCTTTAACCAACAAGTTAGAATCAGTGAAAACCTTTACATTTTGTGTGTCAAATGCGTTCAGTACATCTTTGCTAGAAATTTCATTTAATTTCTTATGCCTAAGGGTTTCTGGATTAAAATATACAAAGGCCTTATCTGCATTTTCCATTGTACCCTTATACTGTTTTAAAAAAGTTGAATTTAAACTACTAAAAGTGTGTAGCTCCATGCATGCAACCAAATTTCTTTCAGGAAACTGACTGCTTAGTGCTTTAGTGGTGGCTTTTAGTTTTGATGGTGAATGAGCAAAATCTTTGTAAACAACTGAATGCTTAGTTTCCATAACTAGTTCCAATCTTTTTGATGCACCAGTAAAAGATTGGATGGCTTTATAAAATTGTTTTTTACCCAATCCTAGTTGTAAGCAAACTTGTAAAGCCCCATTTAAATTTTGAAGATTATGTTCACCAAAAACATGAATAGGATACTGTCTTTCTCCGTCAACTAAGTAAGTAGTTCCGTCAACTAAAATATGTTTATGAGTAGAATAACCAATTGCAGAAATCCCTTTTTTTAAGTTGTTTTTTATTTTTATAACATTCTCATCACCAGTAAAATAAATAAAATCACCTTTAGTATCTATTGAATTAGCAAATACTTCAAATTGCTCAACATAATTATCGAATGTTGGAAAAACATTGATGTGATCCCACGCTATTCCACTAATAAGACCTATGGTAGGTTGATACAAATGAAATTTTGGCCTTAAGTCTATAGGAGAAGATAAATATTCATCACCTTCTAAAACAGCAATCTCAGCTTCATCGGACAAACGAACCATACACTCAAAACCTTCTAATTGTGCTCCAACCATAAAATCATGAGTTATACCATTATATCTAAGAACATGCAATATCATACTAGTAATCGTAGTCTTTCCATGACTACCTCCAATAACTATCCGTTTTTTATGTTTTGTCTTTTCATATATAAATTCTGGATAAGAATAAATTTTCAATCCCAAGCGCTGTGCTTTTAGTAGCTCTGGATTATCTTCTCTAGCGTGCATTCCTAAAATAACAGCATCAATATGCTCATGAATATTTTGCTCATTCCATCCAATTTTATGAGGGAGCAATCCATATTTCTGCAATCTACCTTTTGAAGGTTCAAAAATCTCATCATCAGAACCCGAAACAACATCTCCCATTAAATGCATGGCAATAGCCAGATTATGCATGGCAGAACCTCCAATAGCGATAAAATGTACGTTCATAATTAAATTTTAAATTGAAAGTATAAGTTTACTTTTAAAAGCCATCTAAAATTAGAATTAGTTTTAAACACAATTAAATTGAAAAACACCCATTAGACAACATTCCAACTAAGCCCATTATTATGCTTATTTTTGTTTACATGCTAAACACACCAAGCATACCATTAGCCGAACGTTTACGACCTAAAAACTTAGATGAATTTCTGGGTCAAAGTCATCTTGTTGGAAACAACGGTCCAATAAGAAAATGTGTTGAAACGGGAAGTATTCCTTCAATGATTTTTTGGGGGCCTCCAGGCGTGGGCAAAACAACTCTTGCGCAACTAATTTCACAAGAAACCAAACGTCCTTTTTACACACTATCTGCCATAAACTCAGGTGTAAAAGACATAAGAGCAATCATCCAAAAAGCAACTAGTGGAGGCATGTTTTCTTCAGGAAATCCTATTTTATTCATTGACGAAATTCACAGATTTAGTAAATCTCAACAAGATTCGTTACTTGGAGCAGTTGAAAAAGGCACCATTACACTAATTGGTGCTACAACCGAGAACCCTTCATTTGAAGTAATCTCCGCATTACTTTCTAGATGTCAAGTATTTACACTAGAGCATCACTCCAAAAATGAACTCGAAAAAATTCTGCATTCAGCACTTAAAAAAGATGAATACATAAAATCTCTTACAATTAAAATAGAGGAAACTGAAGCCTTATTTCGAATATCATCTGGAGACGCAAGAAAATTATTGAACACTTTTGAAATTGTAGTAAATAACATTCAAGATAAAACCAAGACAATAACTAACCAAATTGTCTTGGAAACCATTCAACAAAACATTACTCTTTACGATAAAAACGGAGAATTACATTACGATATAATTTCCGCATTCATTAAATCCATAAGAGGAAGCGATCCAAATGCAGCAGTATATTGGCTAGCAAGAATGATTGAAGGTGGAGAAGATCCTAAATTAATTGCTAGAAGACTTATAATTCTTGCTTCAGAAGATATAGGGCTTGCCAATCCCACAGCTTTAATTATGGCCAACAACTGCTTTAGTGCTGTTGAAAAAATCGGATGGCCAGAAAGCAGAATTATTCTCTCACAATGCACCATCTATCTAAGCTGCAGTGAAAAGAGCAACTCTTCCTATTTAGCCATTAACAAGGCACAACAAGCCGTTTCATCAGAAAAAAATCTAAGCATTCCTCTTCATCTAAGAAACGCTCCAACAAAGCTCATGAAAGATTTAAATTACGGATCTGATTACAGATACACTCATGATTACAAAGATCAAGCACATCTAAAAGAATTCCTTCCAGACCAGATAAAAGATACAACATTCTTTGTTCCATCAAATAACAAAAGAGAATTATCGTTTAAACAATACCTAAATAAAATTTGGAAAGGAAAATATAATTATTAATAATTAACTTTATAAAAGCTTAAACAACAACAACTTAACAAATGGAAACCTATGTAATGACATTAAAATTTGCAATGATTTTCTTTTTTGTAATGATTGCAGGTGAATGGGTTATTTGTTATTACACCAAAAAAAACTACATCTCTGCATTTGACACCATTTCTGGAATAAGCTCAGGAATGACCAATAACATTAAAAGCATCTTTAAATTAAGTATTGTTATCATTAGCTATGATTGGATGGTAGAAAATTTTGCAATTTTCAACATTAATTCTTCCTTTTGGTTGTATGTTTTAGCCTTTGTCGGAACAGACTTTGCCTACTATTGGAATCACCGTTGGAATCATGAAATTAACCTCATGTGGAATAGGCATATTATTCATCACAGCAGTGAAGAATTCAATCTTTCTTGTGCGTTAAGGCAATCCATATCTGGTATTATACAAGTTTACTTTTTTCTTTATATTCCTTTAGCCATTATCGGAATACCTTCTCAGGTAATGAATATTATTTTACCTGTTCACCTATTTGCTCAATTTTGGTACCATACAAGGTTGATTGGCAAAATGGGATTTTTAGAAAAGATTATTGTAACCCCCTCACATCATAGAGTTCATCATGCTATTAACGATGAATATTTAGATAAAAATTATGCCTCCATATTTATCATTTGGGACAAATTATTTGGCACCTTTCAAGAAGAGTTGGAAAATGTTCCTGCAGTTTATGGCGTTAAAAAACCTGTAAAAACATGGAACCCATTACTGATCAACTTCATGCATCTTGTGCTATTATTTAAGGATGCTTACAGAACACAAAATTGGAAAGATAAAATAAAAGTATTTTACAAAAGAACTGGTTGGAGACCTGATGATGTTGCTAAAAACCACCCCATTAACATTACAGAAAACCCATATACTCAAGTTAAATACAAAACCTCTTCAACACCTTTTCTTACTTCCTGGTCTTTCTTTCAATTAATTCTGCACTTTGCTATCCAATACCACATCATAGACCTTCTGCCAAAATTTCAATATCATCAGCTCATCTTTTATGCCATTTTTTGTCTTATCTCTATTTTTAGCTACACTTCATTAATGGACAGGCATTGGCTAGCTATTCCTCTTGAAATAATCAAACTTTTTATAGGTTTATACATAGTAAATTACATAGATGGAATTTTACAACTTTCGCAAACCATCAGCATTTCAAATTTCGCTGTTTATATATACTTTATTTTATCATTTTTGATCACAACTTATTATACGGTTATTTTAAAGCCATCACCTAAATTGGCAATGAATTAATTTTTTGGACACCTGAACCTCTACAACAAGAGTCTTTACCACTAACGGCTAAAAACTTTAGACAAATCTTTATTTTTAATTTACTTTTGAATAAATGGCTAAAAGACTATTCATTTTAATTCTTATCGCTGCTTTGTTTAAAGGCTGTACTAAAAATCGCAAGCCTATTCAATGGAATGCCAACTACTCTATTCCTGTTGCCCATGGATCATTAGGAATCAACAACCTTGTTGCCGACAGTATACTTTCTACCAATCCCAACTCTTCTTTATCCATACATTACAAAAGAAATTTATACCAATTAAATCT
This sequence comes from Crocinitomicaceae bacterium, assembly GCA_002716065.1. Classification (GTDB taxonomy): domain Bacteria; phylum Bacteroidota; class Bacteroidia; order Flavobacteriales_D; family Parvicellaceae. The sequence continues at coordinate 26,953 of PAZE01000005.1, forward strand.
GGACAGCCTTATTGATCTGCCCGACAATCAGCTTACTGACACCTTTGCTCTGCCTTTTCCCATCGGAATTGATTTTAACCCAGGACAAACATTCATCAACCAACCAGAAGAACAATTATTTGATATTAACTCCATTGAACTTAAAGAATTTGAAATTGAGTCTGCTGTTCTTAGTTACTCTATTAAAAGCACTATTGAGGGTGAAATTATTTACGATTACACTGTAAATTCAGCAATTGACCAAAATGGCAATCCATTTTCTATTTCAATTACTGTACCTGCAGCTCAAAATGGCATCCTAAGCACTGTAAGTGGGACCATACAAATTCCTCAAACAACTTGGAATCTTCAAGGATTATCAACTGGGGAAGTAAATACGCTATTAACAACTATTAATGTTAAAGTATCCAATTCTAATTCAGGTGCAGTAAATGTTTCAAATCTTGACACTATATATATTGAAAATCAAATCGAATCTATTTCTCCAATTAGTGCCACAGGCTACTTTGGTCAACAACAAATTCAAGTAGGTCCAGATACCACTTCAATAGATTTTTTAAACAAGATAGTTTCAGGAGCTATTCATACGAATGATATTGATTTAAATCTAGATCTTGAAAATGGTGTTGGAACTGATTTTAAACTTATAATTAACGAACTATCCTCAATTAGAAACAACACAGGTGTTAATTTATCGCACTCCATTATTGGTCAATCACAAAACATTAATAGAGCTTACTTAGTTGGAAACAGTGTAGTACCATCTTTTTTCACAAGTACTATCAACTCTTCAAATAGCAATCTTAATTCTTTCATAGAAAACCTACCAACTTCTTTTGGTTATGATATAGACATAGAACTTAATCCTTTAGGAAATATCTCTGGACACAATGACTTTATTTCAAAAAACCACCCTCTATCTATAGATGTTGACCTTGTTACACCATTTTCATTTGCATTAGATCAACTCACATTAAGAGACACTATTGAGCTTTCTATTGTCGACACCAATGGAATAAATAGCGGAACATTATATATGGAGATAACCAATGGATTTCCTTTATCTGCAGAAATTAGCATTTTCCCCTTAAACTCTACCAATCAATTGTTAATACCAGAATTAATTCCTAGTGCAATTATTAACTCCAACAACATTGTAACAGATTCAATAACAACAACTCACAGCTTAACTCTTTCAGAAAACACCATAAATAATATTAAAAACTCAAAACAAATAATAGTAGAGGTTGTTTTTAATACCCCCGCAGGAAATTCACCAATTGATTTTTACGACAATTATAAAATTGATTTTAAAATAAGTGCAGATTTTAACGCTACAGTAACAATACCATGAGAATTTTAAGTTTATACATATTACTTCTTGTGCCTACTCTAAGCTACACTCAGCTACTTAACAATTCCAGTTTATATTTTCTAGACAGTGCAACACAAATCATCAATATTCAAGGGCAGAGTTACTTAGGATCCACTCATCTTCCATTAAATTTTGCTAAAATATTTTACACAGGAGGCTTTATTGATGACAATATGATTAACAAAGCCAATTCAGGATTATCCAATTTAAACAGGACTGGATACGAAAGCAGTTTTAACATTACCTATCTTAATTACCGACCTTCAATATTAAAAAAATATGGCTACTATTTAAACATCTCTGCTCTTTTTTCCGGAGGTGCCGAATATACAGATGACTTTTTTAGAGGTGTTTTTCAAGGAAACACTTCTTATAAAGGAGAATACATTAACCTACAACAAAGTGGATTTCACACAAGGTCCTATCGTTCAATTGAAAGTGGAATAATAACTAAAAAATTTAAAGTTGGATTGTGCTACACTAATATTCAATCAGAAATAAATTCTCAAATCTATGAAGGTGGAATAGACATCTCTCCAAATGCAACTCAAATTCAAGGCAATTTTAACGGATATGCAACTTCATCAAATAACTCCTCTAATTTTCCAACTAACAATTGGGGATTAACAATAAATTTTGAAATCACTAATAAAATAAACAGGTTGGACAGCAGCTCAAACGCAAGAATAATAGCCGGAATCAATGGATTTGGCATTCAAAAGCTATCCAATAGCTCATACTTGTATTTAGATACCACCATCTCATACACTGGAATACCAGTCTATGAAATTTCCGATTTCAATACTCCTTTTCTACCTAATTACAACATTGACTCTCTTTCAAGAATATCTACTCAAATAAACGCATTTCCGTTTGAACTTTATGTACATAAAGTTGGAGGCAAAAAAACAGCTAAACTTCACTCTTGTTACGGACTAAGGTACCGCTCCAACAGTAACTACAGTGTTCTTATATATGCAGGAGGTGAATATCATTTTAAAAATCATTTTACTCTTGGCTCTATTATTTCTTATGGAGGATATTCTGGAGTTAATAATGGACTATACATTAGATACCAATCAAAAAAAATCATTTCATCAATAAACACCAACAACCTTGTTGGAATATTCTGGAACCAAAGCAAAGCAATTGGACTAAACCTATCTTTAAGCTATCTTATTCAATGAAAAGTTTCTTACTACATATCTTGTTTTTCTTTCCACTTATTTTCAATGGACAAATTAGCTTCTTTAAATCTTTTGGAGGATCTGGAAATGATTTTGGTGAGGCTGTAGTTGCCACTTCCGACACTTGCTATGTAGCAATTGGAGCAAGTGAAAGTTTTGGAAATGGAGCTACAGATTTATATGTATTTAAAGTTGATTCTCTTGGAAACTACATTTGGTCTAAAACTTTTGGTGGCCCCAATATTGACTATGGAACTGATCTTGTAGAGCTTAATGATGGTAGCTTTATTCTCACTGGCTACTCGAATAGCTTCTCTAGTGGATATAATCTTTTTGTGGTTAAAATCCAAAATAACGGCACTCACATTTGGACCAACACTTTTGGAGGAGATGATTGGGATTTTTCCTATGCTGCATACGAAACCATTCATTCTAGTTCTGGTGTTGTATTAGCAGGAGAAACCTACAGCTATGGAAATGGAAATGGAGATGCGTTTTTAGTAAAAATAGACCCCAATGGAGACACCTTGTGGACCAAAACTTTTGGAGGAGCACAAAACGACCATTTTAATGACGTAATTGAAGATAAAAACGGGAATTTAATTTGTATTGGAACCACATCAAGTGACACTTTTTATGGTGATAGTGATTTATGGATAGTTAAAACAGATAGCCTTGGAAATCAGTTATGGGACTATGTTTGGTCAGATACTTTAGATGATCAAGGCAAAACCATATGTCTAGCAAAAGACGGAAACTATTATTTTGCAGGAAACAATCAACAGACAAATAGAATGTCTCCCTACTATGCCTGTATCGATACGTTAGGTAATCTTGTTTTCGAACAAAACCTTTTAGGCACTCTTGATGATTTTAGCGCTTCAATTGTACGACACAACGATTCAACAACTTATACATTTATTGGTAACACCTATTCTTTTGGGGCCAATAATTCAACAACTGATGTACTGTATTCACAAATTTATGTCACCTTTACAATAGGCCCACTTTTAGGAACTTCAGGAACAGCATCCCACGAATGGGTGAATGGTGCAGACACCACTGCAGATCACTCCATAGTTATTGTTGGCACAACAGATGGAACTATTAATGGTCAAAACAGTGCTTTTCTTATGAAAAAAGATCAAAACTATTATTCCCCCTCCTATTCCGAGGAGTTGGATTTAGCTATTTCACAAAACACCAGCTCAAAATTTTCCATTTATCCCAATCCAGTATTATCTCAAATACATCTCTCAAATAACAAAAACATAAGCACACTATTTATATACGACATTAATGGGAAACTGCTAATGACCATAAATCCAACTGGAAACAGTGTTAATTTAGAAAAACTTAAATCAGGAATTTATTTTATTAAAACCAATTTAAGTAATGTAACTTCTCTAAAATTCATTAAGCTTTAAATTTGGCTAAAAAATAATATTCTTGATTTGTAGAATAAAGCTCAACGAATTCTTCTTTTGTTAGATATACTAGATTTTCAATAAAATTATGCAAAGTATACAAGCAATAATTATGCTTTTCTAAGAAATCAAAAAACTCACCAGGTTTAGAATCGTAATAATCAGCAGCTCCAATACCAAATTCAAAAACCACTACAGGATGAAACTTTCTAAGTAACTGAACACAACCCTTGAAAACATCAAATTCTCCACCTTCAACATCAATTTTAATCAAATCTATCCTTTCCTCATTAAGAAGCTGGCTGTCTAAAGTATCGATTGGAACTTCAATCTCAACAACTTGTTCATCCTTAGGGTATGCTCTTTTCTTTATCCCACTGTAAGGCGGGTTTGAAGTAACGTAATTAAAAGTGGTTTTTCCTGTTCTATTTCCAATAGCAAGGTTTTTAACCATACATAAACCTCCGTACTTATTTTTAACTTTAGTATACGCTGAAGGAATTGGTTCATAGGCAAAATGCTTGCCGTCATAAGAAATTTTCAAAGCCTTTGAAAGGACTTCTCCCTTGTGACACCCCACATCAACAAAAGTGGAATGTTTCTCTAAAACAATATTCATGATTCGTTTTGTTTGAGCATCGTATTTTTGATTACTCGTAAAACGAATAGGAATTTTTTTTATGATTGTTTTTAGAGAATTTTTTAGCTCCATAACTTAGGCTCCAAATATAAATTAATTTATTGGATTTTAAGCTCAGTCCTTCTGTTTTTAGCCTTATTTTCAACAGAAGTATTTGGTAATAAAGGTTGAGAATCTCCATATCCAGCATAGATCATTCTGTCTTGAGAAATCCCTTTATTTGTCAGCCAATTTACCACAGCTTTAGCCCTGTTTTCAGACAAAATTTGATTACTCTCTTTGTCTCCATCACTATCAGTGTGCCCAGATAATTCTACCTTAACATTGGGATTGATTGTTAGAAATTTAAACAATTGATTTAACTCTGCATTTGATTCTTTTTTAAGCTTCCACTTATTGACATCAAAAAAAATGTTTTCCAATACAAAAGACCCTGGCTGTACGGGACTCATGGGAACATCTATTGTAAACCCACTTTCTTTTTTATTCATTTTATCTAAAGAGTAATTGGCAGAATAGAACAAGTACCCCTCATGCTCTGCGTGAAGAGCAAATTCTTTATTTTTTGGCAATGCTACTAAAAACTCTCCATTACCTTTATTAGCATATGCCTGCTTAAACACTTTTCCATTACTAAGATCTTTTAATTCAAATTTTGCAGCTAATGGTTTTTTGGTTACCGCATCAAAAACTTTACCTTTCATAAAGGTGGTATTTACAGGACGATACTCTTTTGGAAGCTCAAAAGAGTACAAATCTAAACTTCCGTACCCCCCCTCTCTATTGGAGGCGAAATATGCCAACTCTCCAGAAGATGAAACTAAAATAGAGTTCTCATCAACGAAAGAATTAATAGGATATCCCAAATTAATTGGTTTACCCCACTCTCCATCTTCTCCCAACTTACTCATGAAGATATCTAATCCCCCCATACCAGTATGACCATTAGATGAAAAATATAGTGTCTGTCCATCAGGATGAATTTGCACCGATTCTTCCCTTCCAGTAGTATTAACATTATCATTTAATCTTTTGGGCTTAGTCCATTTCCCCTGATCAGTTAATTCAGAAAAATAGATGTCTTGATTCTTGGGATTTCTCATTTGTCTGTCATATGTCAATCCCCTAACAAAATATAAGGTTTTACCATCTGATGAAAACGAGGGTTGAGTTTCCCAATGTCTGGAGTTAATAGGTGGTCCTAGATTAAATGGTTCGGTCCATTTCTCTCCAACTTTTTCACTTGCAAATAAATCACAGCTTCCATAACCTTTTCTATTTTCACCATATTGGTAATCTCCACGATTTCCGGTTTCACATCCAACAAAAATGACATATTTACCATCGGCACTAAATGTTGGAGCTCCTTCATTAAAAAATGAATTAATTTGATCACTTATCAACCTACCATCTGACCAATGATTGTTTTGCTTAAAAGAAACGTAAATGTCTTCTTGTTCATTTCCCCAAGGAGCATTTTCATCAATCACCCTTCTGGTGTATAAAAATGTAGAATCATCAGCAGTAATAGAAGGAAAGTATTCTGGGCGATCAGTATTGATAGCTGCCCCCATATTTATAGGGTTAAAGTCTGAAGGAGTAGCCATTGCTTTAAGTGCAAAATCACAATCTTTTAAAAACTTCAAACAAGTTTGGATTAATTGCTCGTTAGGGTTAATCTGATTGAGGTAATTCTGAGCATAAACCTTACATTTAAGGTACTGACCAGTAGCCATATACATACTTGCTAAATAATAGTATTCTACAGCTGGCACTCTTTTACTATTGGCTATCATTTTTTCACGATAGTAAATAGCTTTACTAATTTCGCTTTTTTCAATAAAAATATTAGAAGCAAGACTGTAAGCTTCTGTAAAGTTACTGTCTTTAGCAATTGCTTTAAGAACGTATTGCTGTGCACATTCCAAACCAGGCAATCCAGTTAATGGATCAATTGTGTTAAAACATGTTCTAGCAGACTCGTAATATTTAATTGCCTTTTTGCTTTTGGATGAATACATTCCTTTTTGTGCTGTACCACAAGAGCTCATAAAAAGCAACGTAATAATTGAAAAAATTACTATTCTCATATCATTAAGGTATATCAATAAACTTATGGGTTTGTAAAGAAAGCTTCCATCTTGGATTAGCTTTAATAAAATCAAGAATTAATGGCATCAATTCATCTTTTTTTGACCACTCAGGCTGAAGGTAACAATCACAATTGTTTTCTAATTTAACTGCATGCTTCTGAGCCCATCTTAAATCTGATGAATGAAATACCACCACTTTTAATTCATCAGAACAAGAGTAGTATTCATTGATTGGTTTTTTAAACTTCTTCGGGCTAAATGTGACCCAATCAAAATTTCCTTTTAGAGAATTTGTTCCAGATGTTTCAATTGCAATTTCAATGTTGTTATCCTTTAGCAAACTTGTTAATTTAGAAAGATCGTATAATGTAGGCTCCCCTCCAGTAATAACCACAAAATTGCAACCTGTTACAAGAACATCATCTACAATTTTCTGTAAAGGCACAAGTGGATGCTCATTTTCATCCCAACTTTCTTTAACATCGCACCAGGAACAACCCACATCACATCCAGCAAGACGTATAAATACAGCTGGCCTTCCACTGTATCTTCCTTCTCCCTGCAAAGAATAAAATTGCTCCATTAAAGGAAGTCTATTTTTTAACTCATTTTTCATGGATTATCCTTCTAAAGCTTTCTGCTTTTGCTTTGCTTCTTTAGCCTCTTGTTTGGCCTTTTTCTTTTTAGCTCTTTTGGCTTTTCTTTTCATTTTTCGTTGCCCTCTTTTACTTTCTTGGGCCTCAATTTCGTCTTTATTGGCAACCATTTTATTGAATTCTTCATACTCACCTTGATTTTTAGGTTGACCAAAACGATCAAATTCAATCACCTTCCATTCTCTGCCCTTACTAAAAAGCACACTTGCAGCATGCTTACCATCCTCCAAGTAATATTCCCACAATCCATCTTTTAAACCTTCTTCCCAAGATCCTTTGTGCTCAATTTGACCATTAGCGTAATAGTATTCCCAATCTCCTGTTTGCTCCCCATCATCCCAAAATACTTTGTAAGAAAGCTGACCATTGGAATGCATAAAAACCTCCTCACCATCTAGCTTTCCATTTTTATAATTTTTTTTATTTTTTTCAGTTGAGTCCTCATAAAAAGTATGGTACCTACCGTCAATTCTGCCGTAGTCATAGTCTACAATTTTTTTTAAATTTCCATTTTTATGGTAAAATCTACTTTCTCCATGAAGCAAGTCCTTCTTGTAATTCAATACTTTTGAAGGTTTACCATCTTCATAAAAATACGACCATTCACCTGTTTTCTCACCCATTTCATAGGTGTTTCCCCAAGCAATTTGGCCATTATCATACCAGTAACCCCAAGTTCCATTTTCAATTCCAGCAACATATATAGTCATTACCATTACTTGTCCATTTTCATAGTAAGTATATGATGTGCCGTCTTCCTTTCCCATATTAAACGACACCATTCTCTCCATTTGCTGATTATCAAAATAAGAAACACACGTTCCAGTAAAAGGCTTTCTTGTTTTTTTATGGTAGATTAAATTATTTGCCTGCTCCAATTCCAAATCCTTATTGCAATCGGCTACTTTTTTCTTTGTTGGATATAGCTCACCGTCTTTAGGCAATTGAGGAAGTTCACCATCACTTTCACCAGAAGCGGAATTATCTTGAGATGTATTTCCCCTGGAAATTTGAGAAAAACAGGTAACCCCAAAAGCTAGAAATGCTATTATTAAAAATCTTTTCATACTATTACAACTACTAAAATTACTACAATTTACAAATGCAAATCATCTGCAGTATTATCTTTGCCCTATGACAATGCCTAATTTAGATAACAACACTATTTGTGCCATATCTACTCCACCAGGAGTTGGTGGTGTAGCAATAATACGCGTTTCAGGCAAAAATAGTATTTCTATTTGTGATCAATTATTCAATAAGTCAATAATAGACCTCAAAGGATATTCTGTATTGTATTGTTCAATTTCAGACAACAACCAATTAATAGATGATGTTGTGGTTACTATTTTCCGATCTCCTAAATCTTTTACTGGAGAAAATGTAGTTGAAATTAGCTGTCATGGATCGAGCTACATTCAACAAAAAATTATTGAATCACTTCTATCAAAAGGATGTTCTATGGCTAGGCCAGGAGAATTTTCTCAACGTGCCTTTCTAAATGGAAAGATGGATTTAAGCCAAACTGAAGCTATTGCCGACTTAATACATTCTAAAAGTAATGCCGCCCACCAAACTGCTCTAAAGCAGATGAAAGGTGGATTTTCTAACGAGCTTAAAGCGCTTAGAGAAAAGCTAATCCATTTTGCCTCTTTAGTGGAGTTAGAGCTGGATTTTTCAGAAGAGGATGTAGAATTTGCAGACAGAAAAGAACTGTATAGTTTAATAAGTGAATTATCTGAGCATGTCGGAAATCTTATTGAGTCTTTTACGTTGGGTAACGCGATAAAAAATGGTGTGCAAACTGTTATTATTGGAAGACCCAATGCTGGCAAGTCTACTCTTTTAAATGGACTATTAAACGAACAACGTGCAATTGTTTCCAGCACACCAGGAACTACAAGAGACACCATAGAAGAGGTATTAAATATTAATGGTATAGACTTTAGATTTATAGATACCGCTGGTATTCGAGAAACTCTCGACAACATTGAGAAAATGGGGGTAGAAAGAGCAATCGAAAAAATAGAAAGCTCATCGCTTATTATCTATGTATACGATGCTTCAAAAGAAAAAGCTGAACAAGTAAAAAAAGACCTAAAGACATTTAATACTTCAGACCTCCCCATACTTACTATTGCCAATAAAGCAGATTTATTGCCATCTGATAGCACTGTAGATGCTAAACATCTGAAACTTTCTGCTATAAATAGTAAAGATTGCCAAAAGGTTAAAGATGAAATTTATCGACTATCTGGTTTAAACGATTTAAACCTTGAAAGCACTATTGTAACCAACGCTAGACATGTAGAGGCCTTACAAAAAGCACATGCAGACCTATTAAAAGTTAAAGAAGGTATGGATAGTAATGTTACAGGAGATTTTTTGGCCATGGATATTCGGCAGGTGCTTCATCATTTGGGGAGTATTACTGGAGAAATCTCTTCAGACGATTTATTGGGTAATATCTTTGCTAACTTTTGTATTGGTAAATAGGAATTTGTTATTCTGATAAAAGGTTCGGCTACTTTTTTTCAAAGTTTCCTCCCCTCAATATTATAGGTGGAATAACTGGTGGAATAACCTGGAGGTTGAGGAGTAATAATATTAAAGAAAGTTGTATCTGTAAGGGTCCATCCAACATTTCCCCCTAAACTTGATGAGTAAACAAGACCAATATCATCAAGATTATAAATGACAGGGTTACAAGATTCACAGTATTTAAAAACTAGTTCATTCTCATTTTGTCCTAGCTGAACAATCCCAGAACTATCGTTGTAATTAGTTGTAATTGTGACATTTTCTACCCATTGAGAATTCATTAGAGAATCATAGACATAATAACCTGAATATGTATATCCATTACCTTTAAAATTCCATTGACCAATATATTTTAATCTAAGATCATTTTGGTTTTCGTTTTCTTTTTTGCAAGAAACCAAACCCAATAAAAACACGAAAACAATTATTAATAAAATTTGTCCCTTTTTCATATTAAACTATTTAAAGTAATAGAATAAAAGTTTATATTAATTTATGAATAAAATTAATGTATCTAAAAAATTAGCGCTATTTAAAGACTACTGGAAACCAAAAATAATTGGTCAGCTCAACCAACAATACGTTAAACTAGTTAAGCTTAAAGGAGAATTCATTTGGCATAAGCACGATAATGAGGATGAGCTATTTTTGGTAGTAAAAGGAAAGTTAAAAATAGCCTTTAGAGACAAAACAGTATCAATAGATGAAAATGAGCTAATTATAATACCCAAAGGAGTTGAGCATAAACCAATTGCAGAAAAGGAAGTCTCTGTTTTACTTTTTGAACCCAAAAGCACCCTTAACACAGGCAACCAAAAAGACAATTTCACTAAGCAAAATCTTGATTGGATTTAAATTAGATTTAGTAACTTAAGCCTAACTATGAAAAAGTACAAATCCTTTAAAGAGTTTTACCCATACTACCTTAAAGAACATGAGCTTCCCCACACAAAATTGTTTCATTTTATAGGTACTTTTTTCTCCTTTGTTTTTTTAACGCTATTGTTCATTTCTCTTAATCCACTCTATTTTGTAGCGGCACTACTCTCTGGATATGGAGCAGCATGGATAAGTCATTTTTTTATTGAAAAAAACAAGCCTGCTACTTTTTCCTATCCACTTTATAGCCTAATGGGCGATTACAAAATGTTTTTTGAGACTCTTTTAGGAAAACACAAAATATTCTAACTATTTACTTTTTTGTTTTGCCCAAGCTAAAAAATCAAAATAGGTAAATGCATTCCTTTCAAAAGGGTCTTCATTTAATTTTTCCAAATCTTTAACAAGACTCTTGTAATAGGAACGAATTTGAAAAGAAGTATTTTTTATCATAAGTCCCTTTACAAAATTTGAAAGGATTTTTTCAACTCCAAAATACAATTCTTGTTGTTTTAAAAAACGTTCAACAGATCTTAATTCTGCATAAACTAGCTCATCGTCATTGAGTTCAATAAGCAAAACAAGGTAAAAAAATCGTGCAGCAGAATATGCATCTTTTTTAGCTATATTTTTCTTTAGAGAAATAAACTCAAACATAATTCGAATGGCTTTTTTAATTGATCCCGATTTATACAAACAATTGGCATAATGAAACGTTTCGTAAATCTGTTCTTGATAGATAAAAGTTTCTTCTTCAATAGTTGAAACAAAATCCTTCCTCTGGTTTTGAAAACCCTCAACTGTTTTAATCCCATCCATATAGTTTTCAGTTTTAGAGTAAATCATTAGCTCCAAAACATTAATAATATATGCTTTATAGCTAGCATAAAAGGAACTGAATATGGGGATTTTTTCCAGTTCTTTAATATGAGTTTTAGCCAACGAAAGCTTACCTAATCCGATGGCACATAGCACTCGATTGGCCATAGACCTTAAAATAAGATCGCCCCTTAAATTAAGTAAGTAACCATCTGAATCAACTTGCTGGCAAATGGTGTTGTATGCCCTGTAAGAAATCTCAATATTTCCAAGTAAATAATTGGACAACCCAAAATTATAGTGATAATACAAAAGAGAGTAATCAGAAAAGTTGGATTTTTTTTTCAATTCCTCTAGGTTAGAAACATAGTGGTTAAGTAATTTTTTATGAATGGGTTTTCTTGCAGATTCTATTTCTTTGTTTAAAAGAGAAATCTCTAAATACTTTCTATCCATTTGCAAAATAATTCGCTGTAAACTAAGCTTTGATTCTACTTCAGAATCCCAATTTTCAAGCAACTGCTCGATACCTTTTTTTGATAATCTAGACTCTATAAAAGCCATTTCAGAATAGCAAGTCATAGAAGTACCGCAATTAATAGATTTTTTCTTTACTCTTTGCAATGTTTTTTTAGCCTCAGACCAATATCCTCTTGTTTTTAACAAAAAGGCATTTTCCAATAACTGGTTTTCTGAGTTATAAGGAATTGATTTTCTATGAAAAATACGTAACGATTCTAGTACTTTATTTTTCAACTGCTGCTTTAGCTGTGCAGAATAATCAGCTCCGAAATTCTTAACAATAGTATTCTCCTGAGCCCCCTTTTTATAGCTTAAAAAAAGCTTCATGTATTTGGTTTTACCTAATTTTTGAAAAGATGAAAGTCTTGAAAAATATCTTTTTTCAGACTGTGAAAGACCAATAATAAGTTCATTTAACTTCATATGAAATAATATAATTATATATCAAATATATCATATATAACAATTAAATTAAATTAATATGAAATACTATAATATTTTTATATTATAGATTTTATTCCAGCTAATGGATTTTAGGTTTGCAGAAAAAAAACAATGAAAAAACAAACCTTCTTAAAAATCTACCTCATTGCCCAAATCACCTGCATTAGTATAGGTATAAAAAGTCAAGGACCACCTGCAGCTATTGCAAACGCACTTCAAGACATTATGAACAATGCACTACCCACTCAATTGAACAATTCAGGTATGGTACTAAGCCTACATGTTCCTGGACAATGGACATGGGAAGGAGCAAGCGGCTATAGTATTTGTGGAATGACAAGTGGACAACCCACTGCAATCGCCTTACCCAATAGTAAATTCAGAGTAGGAAGTATAACCAAAACAATGGTAGCTACCTGTATTTTACAATTAGAAGAAAATGGTCTTTTAAATACCGAAGACCCCATTAATAATTACCTAAGAGCTACACTAGTTAACGACACTATTGCACCTAGCTCTACCCTAAAAATAAGACACCTTTTAAACCACACTAGTGGAATCTCTAATTCTGCAGACAACCCAACTTGTCAAGCAGATGTACTAAATAATCCATTATCAAGCCATACACTTGAGGAAGCCATTTACTGTGGAGCCAGTCAAGGAGAAATTTTCCCTCCCGAATTTGCATGGGGTTATTCCAATACTAATTATTCAATATTGGCTATGATTATTGAAGAAATAACTGGGATTTCCTATCAAGATTACCTTACTCAAAACATAATAAACCCTTTAAACCTTACAGAAACAGAAATTCCATCAACACCACAAATTAGTGGATCTCACATGGGTTGCTATTGGAACATTGGCACATGGATTGATCTTACCATCATCCACCCTACTACTTATACAGGATGGGCAGATGTTGTAAGCACAGCTAATGATCTAAATATTTTCTACAGTAACCTTCTAGATGGAAACTTAATTACACAAAATTCATTGACAAAAATGAAGTCCATTCATCCAACATCATTCGACTACGGATTTGGACTAGATTTTTACCTTCTAGATGGATACGATTATTTTGGACATTCTGGAGAAGTAGCCAATACAAGCAGTATGTTTTTTGCAGATGTAAGTACAAGCATAGCTCCCAACGGTTACTATCTTACCTATAATTTTAACATGCAAGGTGCAGAAATGGCAAATGCTGTAGATATTCCTGTATATAACCTTCTTAACAACGCTATTTCACAAACAATAGAAAACACTTTACACAAAGAAGAACTAAACATTTATCCAAACCCAATAAACAAAAACAGTTTACTAACCATTGAAAGCACATCCAAAGGAGAATGTTTTATATCCGATTTATCTGGAAAAACAATCAAATCAACAGCAATATACAAGGGAAAGAATTTAATATCCACTAAAGAATTAGATGCAGGTATTTATTTTGTCACATGTACACTAAATGGAATAATAGAAACAAAAAAAATAATCGTTAAGTAAAACTAAACTTAGAAAAAGTCTATTTCTTGGAAAAAATTAATTTTCCTTGAAATAGGCTTTCATATTTTTTAAAAAATAATCCTGTCTGTTTTCACAAAAATCATCCAACCTTTTCAATGCTTTTTTGTACTCTTTTAAACCACTATCTGGATTCCATCTATTATAATGCTCCCCAATCGCTGGATCAAAAAGCAACTTATAGTAAGCTAATTTTTCCTTAAGAACTTTTTTAGAAAGGTCATTCTCAAACAAATACGACACCCTATCCTTAAACAAAACTTGAAATTCTGGATTATTAAGCAAATAAGTAACCAGCACCCCACCAAGTAATGGAGAACGATCTTTTGTTGCAAACTCAAATAGGTTGTTTTCCGGATTACCAACACTAGCATCCATATCAATTAATACGGCTCTCCACTCCCCACTTTTTTTATTCTTTTTCCAAAAAAATGTGTTATTACATGGCCAATCTGTATTTTGAAAAAACAACTCTACAATTATCCAATCAACTAAAGATTTCATCTTAAAATTACGCTTAATAGTTTTGTAGGTAAAACCACTATCTAATTGAATATGCTTTAATAAGGTATTTAAATCCCCATAACCTTCTCTATTAGAATAACCTTTATCATCAGCATCAATTAGTTTTTTTGGCTTTACAGCGTACTTATTGGAAATGGCCTTTAAATCCATTCTTTCTCTTAAGCCATGAATACCCCAATATTCACCATTTAGATAAACCTTAACAGGGAAATAAGCCATAACATCTAAATTCAACCCACTACACACATCCGCGACCCAACCATCTACAAAAATTTCAGACTGCCATCCTGAGTAAGAAGATCTCAAGATAAATTTATCCATGGTATGATTCAAACCAATTAAATCACTTAGCCTTGAGTTGCCATTGTTGTAAAAGCGAAGGCTTTTTTGAGGGGCAACAGGGGTTATTAAGCCATGAGTTCTAAAAATAAGGCTATCATTTATATACTCTAAAGTTGAGTCTATAATTTGAATACTTGAAGGCTGCCTCCTTTTTTTAAACAAAAAATAATTTCCAGAATGGTATTCATCTTCAGGATTAAAACTATTTCCAGGCAAATAGCTTCCTGAATCTTCACTAAACAACAAATGTTCATTTACCCTTAAATTAACTACTGGCAAATGATCCTTATTAGAAGCACCAAGAATGTAATTACACGTTAATGAATCTACAATTAAATCATCTTTAAATTGAATAATTTTAACTTGATGAAAAGAAGACAACTTTCCTTTTGGAGAATGCCATGTGTTTACGTATTGTCTATACTGTTTTGCAGCAGATGGTATCAAACTCAATCTTAATGATTTTAATCCAATTTTTAAATCAATAGAATCGTTATTCACCATCAAAGTATCATCATTATATATACCAATCATTTTAGTAGCTTCTGGTCCAAAGAATGTTAAATCCAAAGAATCAGCACTATAAACACCTGAAGGGTAAGAAGATTGAATTAAGGAACTAGTAGAAAATAAATTAGCGTATTTATAAATTTTATTATCTGAAAAATTACAGCCAAAAAAACAGCAGGTAAATACACAAATAATGGTTAATTTAGAAATGAGTTTTTTCATTAAAAATATTTTCACGCTTAATTGTCACAAAACTAATAAATATGACAAGTAACCTTATAGATAAGATTCTAATTTAACGACCAAATTATGCTCTCTAAAAAAGAAAAAACACAATACAGCAAACAAATAATTCTTCGAGAAATAGGAGAAATTGGTCAGCAAGCGTTTAAAAAAAGCAACGTATTAGTAGTTGGAGCAGGAGGTTTAGGGTGCCCTGTTTTGCTTCAATTAACCACTTCTGGGATTGGAACTATTGGAATAATAGACAATGACTTTGTTGCATTAGATAATCTTCCAAGACAAATCCTTTACGACTATAATTCGGTAAACTTTCTAAAGGTAGACCAAGCAGTTAATAAACTAGCAACACTTAACCCAAATGTAAATTTCATTAAATACCCAAAGAAACTTTCCAGCAATAATGCCATTGAAATAATAAATCGATTTGATTTAGTTGTAGATTGCTCTGACAATTTTCCAACTAGATATCTTATTAACGACACCTGTCTATTGCTAAATAAACCATTTATCTATGGTGCCATATTTAAACATGAAGGACAAGTAGCTGTTTTAAATTATAAATCAAGTGCTACTTACAGGTGCCTGTTTCCAAAAGTTTCAAACACCACAACTAATTGCAGTCAATCAGGAGTAACACCTACTCTTACTAATATCATTGGATCTTTTCAGGCAAATGAAGCATTAAAACTAATTATTGGATATGGAAAATTACTTACCAACAAAGTATTAATTGTTAATTCATTTACAGCATCAACTTCAATTATTGAATTCCAAAGAAAATCCAACAACAACTACTCTAAAATCAATCTTCAATTTATAGAAAATGATTCCAATTACAACAACTCTTGTAAAAATGAAAACAATTTAACAGAGTTAAGTATTGCTGAATTTAACACCATTATCAAAAATGATGTTCAACTTATTGATGTTCGTGAACCAATGGAAAAACCAATTATTGATACTTTAAATGCCATTAACATTCCCATTTCAGTATTACCAAAAAAAACAAACCTTATTGAAAAACACAAAAAAGTTGTTCTATTTTGCAATAGCGGAAAAAGAAGCAAATCTGCAATTGCACTACTACAAAACAACCCCTATAATTTCAACAACTTAGCAAGTCTAAAAGGGGGTATCATACAATGGAAAAATACAATAAAACAACCCAGTGAAACCAAATAAAATGGAAGTTGAAAAAAAAACAAAAAGTAAAAACTGTTTTATTGAAGGACCAATACCCTCAGATTTTATTGGTGACTCAATCAAAAAACATCAGCTTAATACAACCATTGGTGCTCACCAAATTTTTCTTGGTCAAGTAAGAGCAGATATCATTGAAAATAAACAAGTTAGCGCTATTGAATACTCTGCTCAAAAAGAGATGAGCAACAATATATTAGATCAACTAAAACAGCAAACGATTAGAAAATTTAATTTAAACTGCTTGCATATTTATCATAGTCTTGGAAAGGTCAATACTGGA
Organism: Crocinitomicaceae bacterium; assembly: GCA_002716065.1. Taxonomy (GTDB): domain Bacteria; phylum Bacteroidota; class Bacteroidia; order Flavobacteriales_D; family Parvicellaceae. Next base: position 44,166 of record PAZE01000005.1, read on the forward strand.
GAAATTTGTTTGTTTGTTTTTGCTTCATCAAAACACAGAAAAAACGCACAGCTAGCCATTGAGTATTCAGTAGAAGAAATAAAAAGCAAAACACCTATTTTTGGAAAAGAGATTTTTAGCGACAATTCCCATCAATGGAAAACCAATACTTAATTTCAAATGATTGACATTACTCATAAGCATACAACCCTAAGAGAAGCAACAGCTCAAGCAATTGTAAAAGTAAGTACAAACAACACCATTTCCACTATTAAAAACAATAGTGTCCCGAAGGGAAATGTCTTAGAAATGGCAAAAACTGCTGGATTATTTGCCGTAAAAAAAACTGCCGAACTAATTCCAGACTGCCACCCTCTTCCAATTGAATCTACTTCAATTGAATATGAACTTGGAAATCTTGAAATTTCCATTCTAATTACAGTAAAAACCATCTATAAAACAGGTGTTGAAGTTGAAGCAATGCATGGGGCAAGTGTTGTAGCGTTAACCATTTATGACATGCTTAAACCCATAGATAAAAAAATAGAAATTAGCTCCATTAAATTACTTTCTAAAAAAGGAGGAAAATCAGATTTTATTGATAAAATACGAAAACCATTAAGTGCTGCTGTTGTAGTATGCTCTGATTCTATTTCTAAAGTTAAAAAACAAGATTTAGTAGGAAAAATAATTACCGAAAAACTGGAAAAATACACTGTAAAAATTTCAGAATATATTATTATTCCTAATAATGTAGAGCAAATTCAAAAACTCTTACAAAAACACACTAAGCTTAAAACCAACTTATTAATATATGCTGGAGGCACAGGATTGTCTCCCAAAGATTTAACTCCAGAAGCCATAACTCCTTTATTAGATCGAGAAATTCCAGGTATTGTTGAAGCTTCAAGAAATTATGGACAAGACAGAACTCCTTATGCCATGCTTTCAAGGAGTGTCTGTGGTATAAAAGACAATACCCTGGTACTTGCAATTCCAGGATCCTCAAAAGGAGCAAAAGAATCTATGGATGCACTATTCCCACCTGTTTTACACATTTTTAAAACACTTAAAAAAGCAAGACATTAATAGCATTGAATACACCAACATACATATATGATAGCTTTGGGAGGAATCACGATTACCTTAGAATATCTCTAACGGATAAATGTAATTTAAGGTGCTTTTATTGCATGCCTGAAGAAGGAATAGCATTAAGAGAAAGAGCTCATTTCATGAGTGCAGAAGAACTGATTGAAATTGCTAAAGTTTTTATTCAGCTAGGAGTAAAAAAAATTAGATTAACTGGTGGAGAACCTCTGGTAAAAAGAAACGCTGCTCTTGTAATTTCTGAACTAGGAAAACTCCCTATTGATCTTGCCATAACCACCAATGCTATTTTAGTAGATAAGTACATAAAGACATTTAAAAATGCTGGAATTCAGTCGATTAATGTTAGTCTTGACTCATTGAAAGAAAGCCGATTTAGCAACATTACCAAAAGAAATTATTTCAAAAAAGTAATGTCAAATATTCATCTATTAATTAAGGAAAAATTCAACATTAAAATAATTAAAGAGGCAGAATGGTATCAAATCTTAAATCTCTGAACATTGTTCGGAAAAAACTTTCAGTTCCATATTGTTCATATATTTTGATAGTTTTTT